>DATGUT010000138.1:0-6486 GCA_035301185.1 Salinisphaeraceae bacterium | reverse complement strand
AAGTCGTGGCCTTCGTCAAAACCATCCTGCAATTGCTTGAATGCGCGAAAGGTCGTGCCTTTGGGCGCATTCAGCTCTTGATCGATCTCCTTGAGAGTCCAACTCTTTTGTCGTTTGGGCATCGCTGTGAACTCCGCAATGGTGTCTCCACTGGCAGCGGCAGTCGAGACCTGAATAAGTGCTCTTGGCAAGCAAAGGATGGCTACTATTAATCCAGCTTCGGCTCGGGGTCAAGTCCTTGCGTCTTGGCTGCGAGCCAATCCAGGCGAGCGGCCATGTCGACACGGCGCAATAAGCGCGCCAACGGCATGTGCAAGCATCTTTACGTTTGCAGCTGCACAGCGACATCTGGGTTAGAATCCGGCCCATGACAGGCATTACCGAGAGTTCGACAGCCTGGAGCCTGCGCATTGCGCAGGCTCTGCAGGCCAACACGCTGGACGAGAGCGTTCTTTATGCCGGCGATGATCGCCGCCGTTTCGCGCGACTTGGGAGCATGCACACGGGCCGTGTGCGCAAGGCCGCCGTGCTCATTCCGATCATTGCCGAGCAGACACCGCGGGTGATCCTGACCGAGCGCAGCAGTGCGCTGCGCTCGCATCCGGGGCAAATCAGCTTCCCGGGCGGCAGCATCGATCCCACGGACAGCGGCCCGCAGGCCGCCGCACTGCGCGAAAGCCATGAGGAGATCGGGCTCGACCCGCAGCTGGTGACCATTCTGGGCCGACTGCCGGATTACGTGACCGGCACCGGTTTCGATATTGCTCCGTATGTGGCGCGCCTGCCGGCCGGCGTGCAACTGGCAGCCGACAGCAGTGAAGTGGCCCGCATGTTTACCGTGCCGTTGGCCCATGTCCTGGAAGAGACACACTTCCGCATCGAGAACATGATCATAAAAGGCAACAACTATCGCTTTTATGTCATTGAGTACCAGGACAATTTCATTTGGGGTGCCACCGCCGCCATGCTCTATGGATTACGCGAATCCGTAGCTCTGGCGGAGATGGCCTGAGCTCGTTTCAGGCAGCGCGCCCAGTCACTCCGCCTTATCGCCAGGTCTGACGTGCTTGGCAAGATCCATCAGCGGCTCGATCAGATCCAGCGGCAAGGGGAACACGATGGTGGAATTATTGTCGCCGGCAATGTCCACCAGCGTCTGCAGATAGCGCAACTGCAGCGCCTGCGATTCGCTGGACAGCTCGCGTGCGGCTTCGCGCAAATTGGCGGCGGCCTGCATTTCCCCTTCGGCATGAATGATCTTGGCGCGCCGCGAGCGCTCCGCTTCCGCCTGGCGGGCAATGGCGCGAATCATGCTGTCGTCGAGATCCACATGCTTGATTTCAACATTCGCCACCTTGATGCCCCAGGCGTCGGTCTGGCGATCGAGGATTTCCTGGATATCGGCATTCAGCTTGTCGCGCTCAGCGAGCATGTCGTCGAGCTCATGGCGGCCGAGCACGCTGCGCAGGGTGGTTTGCGACAGTTGGCTGACTGCATCGTTGAAATGCTCAACTTCGATGATGGCCCGGTCGGCCTCGATCACACGGAAATAAATGACCGCGTTGACCTGCACCGAGACGTTGTCGCGCGAGATGACATCCTGGGTCGGCACGTCCAGCACGATGACGCGCATGTCGACCTTGATCATTTTCTGTACGACGGGGACGATCAGGAATATTCCTGGGCCCTTGACATCGGTGAAGCGCCCCAGAGTGAAGACTACGCCGCGCTCGTATTCCGGCAGGATCTTGATGGAGGCGAATATCACCAACAGCACCAACACCACGACGACAAGTATGATTTCCCACAACAACATGACATTAATCCTCGAACGAGAACAGAGACAAGAGCTTCATGCACTGCCGGTCTGCGACGGTGATCTGAGCTGCTGCGCGAGTGGGCGCACCGTGACGGTCAAGCCTTCGGCGGCAATCACTTCCAAGACGTCGTTCTTGTGCACCGGCTGGTCGCAGCGCGCCAGCCAGGACTCGCCGTGCAGCCAGACGCGACCGGCGCCTGCGGCATCAAAATCGTGCATGGCAAGGCATTCACTGCCAACCAGGCCCTGGCTGCCGGTATGAACCTGCTTGCGCCGGGAGCGCACGAAGAAGAAGATGATCAGCAATATGGCCAGCGCGCAGCCGATGGCCAGACCAATGAACAGTGCATACGATAATTGGAAGCCCGGCACGTCGTTGTCCATGAGCATGATCGAGCCGAAGACAAATGCGCCGATGCCGCCCAGGCCGAGCGCGCCAAAACTGGGCACGAACAATTCCGCCACCATCAAACACACGCCAAGCACGATCAGCGCCAGCCCGGCGTAGTTGATGGGCAGCAGCTGGAATGCGTACAGCGCAACCAGCAGGCTGATGCCGCCCAGCACGCCAGGCAGCACGACGCCCGGGTTGAGGCCTTCGATCAGCAGCCCGACGATGCCGATCATGAGCAGCAGATAGGCGATGGTCGGCTGCGTAATGATGGAGAGCAGCTGGTTGCGCCAGTCCGGCTCGGTCTGCTCGACCTGGATCCCGCTTGTATGCAGGGTGATTGAGCCGGCCTCGGTGGTGACCGTTGTGCCATCGACCTGGTTGAGCAGATCCGCGCGGCTGTCCGCCATCAAATTGATGACGTTGAGCTCCAGCGCCTCGGATGCGGTCAGGCTGGCGCCTTCGCGCACTGCCTGGTCCACCCAGTCGGCGTTGCGTCCGCGCTGCAGGGCCAGGCTGCGCATGAAGGCAGCGGCATCATTGACCAGCTTGTTGCGCATCGCCTGTTCGTTGGATGCACCCTGGGTCTCCTGCTCATCCGCATCATCGGAGTCTTGGTTGTCTTCCGGGCTCGGCGACAGCGGACTGCCGCCCATGGTCACCGGCGTGGCGGCGCCGAGATGGGTGGCCGGCGCCATGGCAGCAATATGCGTGGCGTACATGATATAGGCGCCGGCACTGGCCGCACGGGCGCCTTGCGGCGCCACATAGCCGATCACCGGCACCGGCGAAGCCAGGATCGCCTGCACGATCACGCGCGTGGCGCGCATCAAACCACCGGGTGTGTCCAGGCGCAGGATCACCACTTCGGCTCCCATGGCTTCGGCATTGGCAAGCTCATTGCTGACGAAACTGCCCATGGCGGGACCAATCGGGCCTTCGATCGGGATCTCGTATGCCATGCCGTCGGCCGCTGCAGCAGCGGGTTCATCCACCGCGCCGGCATCCAGGCCGGGCACGAGCAGCAACAGGGTCAGCAACAGCAAGCCGCAGGCAACACACAGGGCGGCAATGTTGGCGGGAGTGCGGGGCATGGCAGCTCGTCAGACTAACTCGTCATGCAAGGCGATCAATTGGCGCGTAAGTTTATGCCGTGGCGCAAAATGCACCAGCGGGATCGAGGCATCATGTGATTCCCGCACGATAACAGAACTGCCGATGCGCGACTGCAGCAGGTTGAAGCCTTCGTCCTGCAGTTCGGTCAACACCCGCGCCGGCTGCCGGGCACGCGTCTGGAACTGGTTGACTGCGATGCCATCAATCACCAGCTCAGGATTGTGGTCTTCCTGCAGTTCTGCGATGTTGTCGTACAGGATGTACAGTGCCTGACGCGCAAAATCATCGCAATCGAACGGGATCAGGCAGCGATTGGCGGCGATCAACGCCGATTGTGAATAGAAATTCAATGCTGGCGGCGTATCGATGTATACTGCATCAAAATCCGCCTGTGCATCCAGTGCCTGCTTCAGCTTGTAGATCTTGTGCCGGGCTTCCAGCTTGACGCGCAGCGTTTCCAGCTCGGGATGCGCGGCCATGATCCACAGGTTCTCGAACGGTGTTGCGCTAAGATAGGGCTCAAGGCGATTGCTGCTGCGCCCACGCGCCAGCGTGGCCTCGAAAAAATCGGTCGAGCCGGCCTGTGCCTGCTGCTCGCTGGATGACAGCAGATATTGGCTGGCGTTGGATTGGGCATCCAGATCAATCACCAGGGTGCGCTTGCCGCGCATGGCGCTGATCGCCGCAAGATTGGTCAGCAGGGTGGTTTTGCCCACCCCGCCTTTTTGATTGAAGACAACACGACGCATCAGTCCCGCTCCACGAAGCCGCCGCCGACAGACAATTGCCGCACAAAACAAGTCCTCATCTTAACCCAACCACGCTGGCCTGATACGAAAAGATCGGCTCAGGCAGGAGCGGCCGCGCGGCTGGCTTTCTTGCGTTCGTGTTCTTTCAGCCAGCGTTTGCGAATGCGGATCGAGGCAGGGGTGATTTCCACCAGTTCATCATCATTGATGAATTCCAACGCCTGTTCCAGCGACATTTGCACCGGCGGCGTCAGGATCACGTTTTCATCCGAGCCGGCGGCCCGGATGTTGGTCAGCTGCTTGGCCTTCATCGGGTTGACGGTCAGATCATTGGCGCGCGAGTGGATGCCGACGACCATGCCTTCGTAGACCGGTGCGCCTGGAGTCACCAGCATCTGGCCGCGCTCCTGCAGGTTGAACAGGGCGAAGGCAATGGCCTTGCCGGGCGCATTGGCAATCAGCACGCCGTTTTGGCGCTGGCCGATGTCGCTGCCGCCGAGCGGGCCGTAGTGATCGAACACGTGGGTGGCAATGCCGGTGCCCGAGGTCAGGCTCATGAATTCATTCTGCAAGCCGATCAGCCCGCGCGCGGGAATGATGAACTCCAGGCGCGTGCGGCCCTTGCCGTCGGGGCGCATGTCCTGCATGCGGGCGCGGCGCTGGTTGAGATTGTCGATGACGGCACCCTGGTGCGCGTCCTCGATGTCGCAGACCAGCAGTTCATAGGGTTCGCACAGGGTGCCGTCGATTTCCCGGGTCACAACCTCGGGGCGCGAGACCGCCAGTTCGTAGCCTTCGCGGCGCATGGTCTCCAGCAATACGGACAGATGCAGCAGGCCGCGCCCGGCCACCTTGAAGCGATCCGGATCGTCGGTCGCCGCCACGCTCAGCGCGACGTTGGACTTGAGTTCTCGCTGCAGCCGCTCGCTGATCTGGCGACTGGTCAGGTACTGGCCCTCCTGGCCGGCAAACGGTGATTTGTTGACTTCGAACGTCATCGCCATGGTCGGCTCGTCCACGGCCAGCGCCGGCAGCGCCTCGGGTTGCTCCGGCGCGCACAGCGTGTCGGAGATGTCCAGGTCATTCATGCCGGTGAGGGCGACGATGTCGCCGGCGCGGGCGGCTTCCACCTCGACCCGATCAAGCCCGAGAAAATCGAAGATGGCCGCCACCTTGCCGCGCCGCTGGCGGCCATGGCGATCCACGATCACGAGTTGCGCCGCTTCCTGCAGCCGGCCGCGGGCAATGCGGCCGATGCCGATCTGGCCGACGAAGCTGTTGTAGTCCAGCGTCGTGATCTGCATCTGGAAGGCGCCATCGAGATCGACCGGCGGGCTCGGCACATGCTCGACGATGGTGCGAAACAGCGGCGTCATGTCAACCGTGTGCACATCGGGCTCGAAGGTGGCAAAGCCCTGCAGCGCCGAGGTGTAAACCGTGGGGAAGTCCAGCTGCTCATCGCTAGCGCCGAGCGCATCGAACAAATCGAACGTCTCGTTCAGTACCCAGTCGGGGCGGGCGCCGTCGCGGTCGATCTTGTTGATGACGACGATTGGCTGCAGGCCGAGCTGAAACGCCTTTTCCGTGACGAAACGGGTTTGCGGCATGGGGCCGTCCACGGCATCGACCAGCAGCAGCACCGAATCCACCATCGACAGCACGCGCTCGACCTCGCCGCCGAAATCCGCGTGCCCGGGCGTGTCGACGATATTGATGCGATAGAGCGCTGCTGCATCGGCTTCATCTTCTGGATCACGCCATTCGATGGCCGTGTTTTTGGCGGTGATGGTAATGCCGCGTTCACGCTCGAGATCATCCGAATCCATGATGCGCTCGGCGGCTTCGTTGCGCGCATCCAGCGTCCCCGATTGGCGCAGCAGGCAATCCACCAGCGTGGTCTTGCCATGATCGACGTGGGCGATGATCGCGATGTTGCGTAGTTTTTCCATCATGTAAAGAGGGCAAGAGAAGTGCGGTAGGCCGAGCAACGGCACTGTGCAAGAAACGTGGCTTAACCAATAGACGATGAGGCCAACAAATGTAAATTCAATACTTTGCAGACACGTGCGATAATGCGCCGATGCTTGCCTCCCAGCACAAGTCCGCCACCGCCGCAGCGCGGTCGGCCAGAACCCGTTTTCGCAATGCCAGCATCGCCCTGTTTGCCGCTGGTTTTGCCACCTATACCACGCTCTATGCCGTACAGCCCCTGATGCCGCTGTTTTCGGCAGATTTTGGCGTCAGCCCGGCCGCGAGCAGCCTGTCGCTGTCGCTGACGACGGCCGTTTTGGCCTTCTCCATCCTCATCACCGGGCTCATGTCGGAAGCGCTGGAGCGCAAAAAGGTGATGGGCACCTGCATGGCCGCGGCCGCAATCCTCAGCCTGTTGGCCGCGGTCGCGCCCAACTGGG
>DATGUT010000137.1:0-14225 GCA_035301185.1 Salinisphaeraceae bacterium | reverse complement strand
GCCATTCCGCAGGAGGATGGCGATATGCTCGTGCATTGTTCCACCCAAGGGCCATCTGGCGACCAGCGCAAGATCGCCAAGGTCATGGGCGTGGCTGATCATGCCGTCACGGTGGAGAACCGGCGCATGGGCGGCGGCTTCGGCGGCAAGGAGACCCAGGCCGGCTGGTTCGCCTGCATGGCGGCGGCGCTGGCACAACGCGCCGGCCGACCGGTCAAGATTCGTCTGGATCGCGACGACGACATGATCATTACCGGCAAGCGCCATGCCTTCCGGATGGACTACGACGTCGGCTTCGACGACGACGGCCGCATCCAGGGCATTCATTTCACCCATGCCGTGGACTGCGGTTATGCGCCGGATTTATCGCACGCCGTGGCCGATCGCGGCATGTATCACGCCGACAATGCGTATTTTTTGGAGCACGTGCGCATCACCTCGCATCGCCTGCGCACGAACAAGATGTCGCACACCGCGTTCCGCGGCTTCGGCGGCCCGCAGGGCATAGCCGGCATCGAACAGGTGATCGAGGACATCGCCCGCCATCTCGGCCGTGATCCGCTGGAGATTCGCAAGCGCAATTTCTATGGCACCGACGAGCGCAATGTCACGCCGTACGACATGATCGTGCGCGACAACATCCTGGATGATCTGGTGAGGCAGCTGGAGCGCAAGGTCGATTATGACGCGCGTCGGCGCGCCGTGCGCGAGTTCAACCGCAACAACAAGTATCTGAAGAAAGGCTTGGCGCTGACACCAGTCAAGTTCGGCATATCATTTACCACCAAGTTTCAGAACCAGGGCGGCGCGCTGGTGCTGGTTTATCTCGACGGCAGCGTGCAGCTCAGCCATGGCGGCACCGACATGGGCCAGGGGGTGCACGTCAAGGTCGCCCAGGTCGTGGCCGAGGTGTTCGGCATCGATCTCGGGCGCGTGCGCATCACGCCGACCACGACCGGCAAGGTGCCGAACACGTCGCCGACTTCGGCCTCCACCGGTTCCGACCTGAACGGCGCCGCCGCCTACAACGCGGCGATGAAAATCGTTGAGCGCCTGCGCCCGCTGGTGCGCGATCATTTCCAGGTCGACGTGGATACGAAAATAGAGTTTCGCGACAACGGTGTCTATGCCGGCGAGCGCCTGCTGGGCAGCTTCAAGGACATCGTTAACCTCGCCTACATGAATCGCATCCAGCTGTCGGCGGCGGGTTTCTACAAGACGCCGACCCTGGTCATTGATGAAGACGGTCGTGGCCGCCCATTCTATTACTTTGCCTATGGCGCGGCCTGCGCCGAAGTCACGGTGGATACGCTCACCGGCGAATACCGCACCACGCGGGTCGATATCCTGCATGATGTCGGCCGTTCGCTGAACCCGGCCATCGATCTCGGCCAGGTTGAGGGTGGTTTCCTGCAAGGCGTTGGCTGGGTCACAACAGAAGAGCTATGGTGGAATGACGAGGGCCAGCTCATGACGCATGCCCCTTCGACCTACAAGATCCCGGCCTGCAGCGACCTGCCGCCGCATTTCCATGCCGAGCTGTACGAACGCGGCGAAAATGTCGAGGAATCCATTTATCGCTCCAAGGCGGTTGGCGAGCCGCCGTTGCCGCTGGGCCTGTCTGTTTTGCATGCGCTTAAGGATGCGGTGGCGGCAGTCGGCGATTACCAGCGCATTGCGCCACTCGATGCGCCGGCCACGCCGGAGGCGGTGCTGCTGGCAATCGAGGCCATCAAGGCCAGTTCCCCGGCGCCGCAGCCTGTCCGCCAGCGCGTGCCCGAGGAAGCGGAATGATGGCCGCACGATGACGACCGAGGCTTTCTGGCGGGCGGTATTGGCTCGCCTCGACGCCGGCGAGCCAGTGTTCATTGCGCTGGTGGTGGCCAACACCCATGGCTCGCCCGGCACGCTTGGCGCGCGCCTGCTGGTGGATGTGCATGGCGCAGCCGAAGGCACGATCGGCGGCGCCATCATGGAGGCACGGCTGGTCGAGAACGCGCGTAGCCGTCTGCAGACACGCGACGATGCGCCTGTGCTGCAAACCCTGGTGCACAGCAAGAAAAAAACCCGCTTTGGCCAGCCTTCCGGCTTGATTTGCGCCGGGCGCCAGACCAACCTGAGCCTGGTGCTCGATCCACGGCGTGATGCCGCGGCCGTGCGCCGCTTCTACACGGCGATAACAGAGCCGGCCGCAGGCGCCGCCATCCTCATCATCGACTCACAAGGCCTGCGCGTACAGGCGGATGCCGCCGGCGACAGCGAGCCCGGCATGCGCCTGAGTGAAGAAGGCGCAAGCTGGCATTTCCAAGAAAGCAGTCTCGCGCCAAGCCGCCTGGCGGTTGTTGGCGGTGGCCATTGCGGCAAGGCGCTGGCGAATCTGGCCCTGCAGGCCGGTTATTGGGTCGATGTGTACGACAATCGCCCGGCCGTGCTCGAGGGCGAGGCCTGGCAGCCGGAAGTGCGGCGCCACGCTTTGCAGGATTATGCCGAGTTGCATGCGCATCTCGCCTATCCGCAATTGACGACCACGGTGGTCATGACTGCTGCCGTGGTGCATGACATCGCGGCACTGGCCGCGATCGCGCACCTGCCGCTGCCATGGCTCGGCGTCATGGGCAGCGTCGCCAAAATCCACGAAATCCAGAGCCAGTTGCGCGCCCGCGGTGTCGCCGAAGCCGACATCGAGCGCATCCACGGCCCCATCGGCCTGCCCATGAAAAGCGACACCCCGCCCGAAATCGCCATCAGCATCATGGGGCAGTTGCTGCAGCAGCGACAATAGTTTCAGCACTGCCAGTGCCGGCCCCACAGGGTTGACGGTTCCAGGCCCAGCTCCGTTTCGCTGCCTGTGCGCATGATCGTCATGTGGCATGCGGCACAAAATGATCGCAGGCCGCCGTATTGCCAAAATGAGTATTTTTGCTGTTGGCATACTTTTGCCTCTTTTGGAGCCACGAGACAGTATTTCTCTTGTCGCAGTCGAAGAGATGCAAATTTCGCATAGCAGAAATAACTGTAGTGATATGGATTATGCTTTCTCGCCTGTATAGGGTTTGATGTAGATCAACGTTTGTTGATACTGGTCTTCGAACTCTGTCAGGAGGGGATTATGCGAATTGAGTCAGTAATCTGGGACGAATGGTATCCGGTGGCAATCGCCGATGATCTGCAGCCCGGGCGGACCTGCAAGACCCAATTGCTGGGTCACGGCATCGAATATGGCTGCGATAGCGAGGGGAAATTGACAGCCTGGCATGCCGGCAAGCCCGAGCAGCAATGTCGCACCCAGACCCGCTACCTGACCCATTGGGTGTCGCTGGGCGATCCTCAAGAGCCCTTTTTTGAGGTGCCGGAAGATGCCGAGCCCGACCGGCGCATCGTTGGCTCTGGCTCCATGAGCGTCCACGTCTCCGGCCTGCGCGCCATCGAGAATTTTCTCGATATGGCCCACTTCCCATTCGTGCATGATGGTTATCTCGGTGCCGAGCCCTATACCGACGTCGAGCCGTATACCGTGACCACCGAAGCGAATGGCGACCTGTATGCCCGTGATTGTCGCTTCTTCCAGCCGCGTGGCGCAGCCAGTGCCGAAGATGGTGGCGGTGACATGGAATATGTCTACCGCGTGGTGCGTCCCTTCGTGGCCTTCCTGTACAAGACCAACCCCGTGTATCCAGACCGCATGGACGCCATCGGCCTATTTGTGCAGCCGGTCTCCGAGGAGCACTGCATCGCCCATACGGTGCTGTTCTACTTGGATAATGATACAGAGGATCATGGCCTGCGTCTGTTTCAGCAGACTATATTCGGCCAGGACTTGATGATCCTCAGCAACGAGATTCCGCGTACCCTGCCGCTCAATCCGGGCTTTGAAATGCCAGTGCGTGCTGACGCCATGTCGATGGCCTACCGGCGCTGGTTGAGTGACCGTGGTGTGAACTATGGCACCTATCGCGACCAAGGTTCGCAGCCGCTGCCTTCCGCCCGCTCCATGTCGCGGCCTGCCGCCAGCCAAGGAGGTGCGTGATGGCAGTAAGTCGCGCTGAGCAATGGTTTCCGGTTGCCACGGCCACCGATCTGGTGCCGAGGCATGTGTTCCAGGGCGAGCTCAATGATGTCGAGCTGGCCCTATGGCGGGATGATGACGGCTGCGTGAATGCCTGGGAAAACCGCTGCATGCACCGCAGCGTGCGCCTGTCGCTGGGCGTCAATACCGGCCGGCGCCTGCGCTGCCAGTACCATGGCTGGCAGTATCGCAGCGGCGACGGCCAATGCGTGGTGGTGCCGGCAGCCTCGCAGACCCCGCCGCCTGCCAGCGTCAGTGCGCGCACCTTTGCAGTAGCCGAGCAGCACGGGCTGATCTGGGCCAACCTGTACGAGCCCACCGGCACGCCGCTGAACTTGTCGGAACATTGGCAAATACAGGATGACTCCCAACATCCCCTGCGCAGTTTCGTGTTGCACGGCGACGCGGCCAGTGTGACTGACATGCTGCTGGAGTACCAGCACTGCGATGGGCAGCTGGGGGCATCGGCGGTCAGCACGCAAAGCACCCCTGGCGCATTGTCGTTGTCTTGGACCGAAGATGGACAAGCGCAGCGAGTGGTGTTCATGCTGCAACCAGCGCGCCGGCACAAGACTATTGTGCATACTCTGCTGACCGTGCCGCCGACCATGAACGAGCAGCAGCTGGCCCGCTGGGAGTTGCGCCATAACCAGACCATGAACCGCCTGCGGCAGCGCCTGGTAGAATCCGGCCGCCTGTCGCACATGCCAGTGCCGGGGCAAGAATTCGTTCCGGCACCGCCGCGTGAATCGACCAGTCGGGCGCGAGCCCGCATGTTCGAGGCGCGGGTGACGCGCCGTTACGATGCCGCCGAAGGCATCGTGGCGTTTGAGCTGGAACCGGAAAACGAGGCTGATGTGGGTGCATTGGCGGATTTCATGCCGGGCGCGCATATAGACGTCACCACGCCGGCCGACAGTGTGCGCCAGTATTCCATCGTCAGCCTGCCCGGCGAAACCAACGCCAGCGGCGGGCGCAATGTGCCCGGCATCACACTGGGGGTGAAACGCGAAGAGGATTCGCGCGGCGGCTCCATTGCCATGCATGATGGCATGCATGCCGGCCACAGGTGCCGGATTTCCCGGCCCAAGAACCATTTCCGGATTGCCAACAATCGCGGTGCCCTGATGCTGGCCGGCGGCATCGGCATGACGCCGCTGGTGTCGATGGCCCAGTACATGCAGGCGGCCGAGCGCAACTATGCGCTGCATTATTTTGTGCGCAGCGAAGCCCATGTCGCCTTTGTCGAGCGACTCGAGCGGCTGGCGCATTACATGCCGCATATAGGCCTGTCGCCACAGGACACGGAAGCGCAGCTCAAAATCCTGCTGGCGGCGCTGGATGACAACAGCGACGTGTATGTCTGTGGCCCGCGTCCATTTCTGGACGCGGTGGTGAACATTGCGGAACAGGTCGGCGTGAGCAATGACCGCGTGCACTTCGAGCTGTTCTCGAACACCATTTCCCATGCCAACGACGAGGCTTTCAGGGTGCGACTCGCGCGCTCGGACAAAGAGTTGGAAGTGCCTGCCAACCAATCCCTGGCAGATGTCCTGATCGATCACGGCTGCGCCATCGAAACATCCTGTGAGCAGGGTGTGTGCGGCACTTGCATGGTACCAGTGCTGGAAGGCGAGGTGGAGCACCGCGATGTCTATCTCAGTGCCGATGAAAAACAGGCCAACAGTTGCATGCAATCCTGCGTATCGCGCGCCAAATCAAGCCTGCTGATCCTCGATCTGTAACAAAGAGTGCATTCATGTTGACCCTGTATGACTACGAGCTGTCGGGCAATTGCTACAAGATCCGGCTGTTCCTGAATATTCTCGAGCTGCCCTACGAGCGTCGGGAAATCGAGTTTTTCCCCGGCCAGGAGCACAAGAGCGAAGAGATGCTTGCTCTCAATCCTCTGGGCCAGTTGCCAGTGCTGGACGATAACGGCTTCATCCTGCGTGACGCCCAGGCAATACTGACTTATCTGGCGCAGCAATATGCGCCAGACTCGGGCTGGTATCCGGTGACGGACGCCCGGCGCCTGGCCGAGACCAACATGTGGCTGGCCTTTGCCAATGAGCTGACCACTACTTCTTCTGCCGCTCGTTTACACGAAGTATTCGGTTATGAACTGGATGTGGATAAGGCCCGCAGCGGGGCTTACGAGCTGTTTCAGATACTGGATGAGCGACTATGGTTCAGCGAGCGCCGGGCCGGCGGCTGGCTGGGTTCGGGAGCCGAGCCGACAGTGGCCGACCTGGCCTGCTTCCCTTACATTATTCTGGCCGATGAAGGCGGCATGAGCCTGGTGGATTTTCCCGCCCTGCGCCGCTGGAACGATCGCATCAAGCGCATCCCTGGATTTGTCGTCATGGCAGGCGTGTTCAACACCTCACCGGGGTGCGAGTGTGCCTGCGCTTGACAGCAGGTCTGCAAACATTGGCTGATAAAAACTTTCCCTGGCTGCGCGTCCAGCCGCGGGCCCGGGATCGCCGGCCAGGCTGATGCGGCACTGACGAAGATAACAACAAGAGCTGGATGACGGCCCCACGTTATTTCCTGGAGGAGATCCTGAATGGAACGTACTGATAAAGGTTTTCTTGCCCGCTATTTTGACTCTAGGTCTGATAAAGGGTTCTTTGCCCGCTACTTTAACTTTCAGGCTGAAGGCACCAGTTACCGTGCCGAAATAATTGGTGGCGTTACGACCTTTCTGGCCATCTCCTACATCATTTTCGTGAATCCAGAAGTGCTGGGTGACGCCGGCATGGAGAAGGGGGCCGTTTATACCGCCACCGTGCTGTCCATGATTATTGGTTGCCTGTTGATGGCGTTTGTGGCGCGCTATCCGATGGCAATAGCGCCAAGCATGGGCTTGAATGCCTATTTCTCCTATTCCGTGGTTATCGGAATGGGCATTTCCTGGGAAACAGCGCTGACCGGCACCTTGTTTTCGGGAATCATCTTTGTATTCATAACCCTATTCAAGATACGGGAGCTGATACTCAACATCATCCCGCAGAGCTTGAAAGTGGCCAATGCTTGTGGGCTGGGCCTGTTCATTGCCTTCATCGGGCTGCAGGGATCCGGCATCATTGTCGACAACGAGGCGACGCTGGTGACCTTGGGGAACCTGACCGTTCCCACGACGGCCCTGACCATATTTGGTCTGATCCTGACGTTCTTTTTCATGGTGCGGCGTATTCCGGGTGCCATATTCCTGGGCATGGCCGCCACATCCATCCTGGGCATCCTGACTGGGGTCATTCAGCCGCCATCTTCCATCATCAGCCATGTTCCCAGTATTGCCCCGATTTTCGGCGTTGCCTTCACGAATATCTTTACATCGCCTGCCGAGGTTTTCACGCCGCATCTGGCGATTGTCGTCATTACGTTTCTTATTGTTGAATTTTTCGATACCGCAGCCGCATTGATCGCTGTAGCCACCTACGCCGGCTTTATTAATGACAAAGGGGAGATACGCCATGCGAACAGGGCGCTGTTCTCTGATGCATCCTCCATCCTGGCTGGAGCAACCGTGGGCGTGTCGCCGA
This sequence comes from Salinisphaeraceae bacterium, assembly GCA_035301185.1. Lineage (GTDB taxonomy): Bacteria > Pseudomonadota > Gammaproteobacteria > Nevskiales > Salinisphaeraceae > DATGUT01. The sequence continues at coordinate 6,611 of DATGUT010000137.1, read as the reverse complement.
CTTCTGTGCTCATAGAATCAACCACTGGCATAGAATCCGGCGCTCGTACCGGCTTTTCCACGCTGATTGTGGCCATCCTATGCTGCTTCGCGTTGTTCTTCTCGCCCTTGTTGCAGGTCGTCACTCCCAACGTGACCGCTCCGGCATTGATTGTACTGGGCATCTTGATGCTTTCCGAGGCACGCCACATTGATTGGAGCCGCTTGGAAAACTCCATCCCTGCTTTCTTTACCATGATCATGATGCCTTTGACCTATAATATTGCCGTCGGTACAGCGCTGGGTTTGATGCTGTATCCAACCATAATGTTTTTTCAAGGCAGGGCGCGTGAAGTGCATGCGCTATTATATGTATTATTCGTCATTTTCCTGCTCTATTTCGTATTTTTGGTTTGATTTTCCTGCGCTTGTGCCTTGACGTTTGACGCCCTGAAAGGCCTTGTGCTGATGAATGGGCATGCTGGCGCAGTACTGCGGGAGGCAATGTCCGCCCATTCAGTTGTTAACTCCATCAAGGGCGCCGGTGCCCCGAGCAGAGTGCTGCTGGGAACAAGATGGGCAACGCTGCCTGCGCGGCAGCGTGGTAGGGTTTGACAGATATGTGTAGCTTGGGATAGCACCGTTGATTGTACGGGCGGGAGCTGAGGGCTTTTGCACCTTATTGCGCATGTTCCCTTGGGCTGTGGAGGTCATCCTGCGTGCAGTGCCAGTGATGCAAAATCTGGACTTGAAATCGTTACAGGTGTTCGACGCCTTGCTCAGGGAGTGCAACGTTACCCGGGCAGCGGCACGCATGGACATGACCCAGCCAGCCGTTAGTCGTGTACTGGTGCGCTTGCGGGAGGCTTTTCAGGATCCGCTCTTTGTACCGGCCGGCCACGGCATGGAACCGACTCGACGGGCACTGGATTTGGCCGAGCCTCTGCGCCGCAGCATTGAGGCGTTTTCTCAGTTGATGCGCCCGGCAGAATGCTTTGAGGCGAAGGATTTCAGTGGTCAGTTTCGCATTGCCACTTCCGATTACATCAGCTTTACCCTATTGCCAGAATTGCTGCAGGAGCTGGAGAAAACCGCGCCGGATGTTGGCCTGCAGGTATTGCCTTTGAGCCCGCGAGAGAATCTACGGGCGCTCAGGGCCGGTGATATAGATCTGGTGATCTGGAACGAAGCGACGGCGCCACTCAATTACTACACCCAGCGACTGTTTACTGATGAGTTGAAAACCATTGTGCGCCAAGGGCATCCGCGCATTGATGGCAGTATCACCCTCGCCCAGTTCTGTGCTGAGCATCATCTAACCGTGGATAATCGCTATGGTGCGATCCGGGAGGCGGCCGAGCAGATGGGCGGTGCTGCCGAGCAGCCTCAAATCATGATAAGCGTGCCGTATTTCTTGCTCGCCCACATGCTCGTGGCCCGCACGGATATGGTTGGCATGATGGCCAGCCTAACCGCGCGGCAGCTGTTGCCGGTACTGCCGCTGCAAATTCTCGAACCGCCGGTGCCAGTACCCTCATTTGCCGTATCCCAGGTCTGGCACAAAAAACAGCATGCCGATCCAGCCCATCGCTGGCTGCGCAGTGTTATTGCTGAGGTGAGCAAGCAGTTCCGTAACAATCTGCCGTAGTAAGGACAGAGCACATTGGGACTTCCGCCGCTTCATCCACTACGCAGCAATCTATGCGGGTTTTTGTCCCACAAATCGAGCATGCTTCTGCCGGTATTGCAAGGTGACGATGTAGTATTGTCTGCCCGCCGCCGCAACGAACAGCCTGTAGAGTAGAGAACAGGCTACCACGCCCGTAGTTTCGGCCTATCTGTTTCCGCCCCTTTCGTCTGGCGGTGCCTCTCTAGCCGAGACCTGGCCGTGTTGACCTGTCCTCCCTCATCAAACCGTGCATACGGTTTTCCCGTACACGGCTTTCCGACGTTCTTCATACCAAGGCGTGCGCCGAGCGCCATGCCGCATGCGTCGGGAGTTTGTATAACCCGTAGCGCTGGTAAAGCAACCGATCAGGGATTTGGCGATAAGCCTGTGCCCACGTCAGCTTGTAGCGCCGTACCAGATGATTGCGGACACGTTGTGACACATGCCCTCTAACCTTGGAGAATACGGCGGTACTATTGCCATAATGGAGGTAGTGCCTCCAGCCGCGCACGGCCTGGTTCACCTCGGTCATTATTACAGGCAAAGGCACGAGCCTGCGTCGCTGGTCGGTCAGTTGTCGTGTGCGGGCTTTGATCTGTTGTATGGCTTTCCTGCTTTGCTGGAAGATCTGATTAACGCTTTTTCTTTCAAAATTCAAGGTCAGCACGCTGACAACGGCAGTGAATACATCAATTATCAGGTCGCTGAAATGCTGAACAAACTACGCGTTACCGAGTTCACCAAATCCCGTGCCCAACAGAGCACGGGCAACGCGCTGGTCGAGTCCAAGAACGCGGCTGTGGTACGCAAGCACTTGGGTTACGGCCATATCCCGGCGCACTGCGCCAGGGCGTTGAATGACTTCAATCAGAACGTGTTGTCACTGTATCTCAATTTCCACCGGCCTTGCTTGTTTGCAAAGGAATAAATTGACGCTAAAGGAAAAAGCCGCAAGACCCATCCAGCCGATCAAGTGGCCACGCCCTATGAAAAACTGAAAGCACTGCCGCATGCAACAAGCTATCTCAAAGACGGCATCACGTTTGGGCAACTGGATGCAGCGGCTTACAAGATCAGCGACAATGAAGCGGCTCGGCAATTGGCAGCAGCCAAAGCCAAGCTGTTTAAATCCATTCAGCAAGCCCGAACCCCGGCCGCTTGAAAGCTACAATCGGTGTCCCCGCTCAGGCTCATGTCTGTTTTGGAAGAGACTGTCAAGCGTCCATGGCTGCCAGATTCGGCGGATGAACTGCGTCGTGGTATAGGCCTGTATTGAAGCTGCCATGAATAGATATAAGCTGGCGTTGCCCGGCACCGCGGTGGAAGCACAATCTGCGGCATTATTTTCACAGGTGCGCAGCAAGCTTTGGGCTTGTTTGTGTCATCCGCTGCGATCAGCCAAAGTATTCTATCGGGATGAAAAAATCTGACGGAGCCAGGCATGGCATATTTGGACATCGACGGGCGCCACGTGGCTTACCGCTTGCTCGGCGGCGAAGCCCTGCCATTGGTCGTCATGGCGCATCCGCTGGGCATGAATCAGAGTGTCTGGGATGCCGTGCTGCCAGCCATGCTTGGTCGCTATCGGGCCCTGAGCTGGGATTTGCCCGGTCATGGCGGCAGCGCTGCCTGGCCACAAGCCGCAGGCGCATTGACGCCCGAGCGCATGGCAGCCGATGTGCTTGCCCTGGCTGATCATGCCGGTGCCGGCGCGTTTCATTTTGTTGGTACCTCGATTGGCGGCGTGCTGGGCCAGCAACTGCTGCTGCAGGCGCCCGAGCGCTTGCTGTCGGCCATGCTCACCAATACCGGTGCCGTGATCGGTACAGCCGCAGCCTGGACCGAGCGCGCGGCCCGTGTTCGCCGTGAAGGTTTGACGGCAATGGCCGGCGAAATCGTGCCGCGCTGGTTCGCGCCAGCATTGTTGCAGGCGGAACCGGCGCTCGGGCGCGGCTGGCAAACACAACTGGCTCGCAGCGACGGCGACAGCTACGCGCGGCTGTGCGAGCTGCTGGGCGATGCCGATTATCGCGGCCGGCTCGCCAGTATCGCAACTCCGGTTACCGTGCTCGGCGGGCGCGAGGATGTCGCCGCACCAGAAGCGACGATACAAGTGTTGGCGCGGGAATGCGGCGCTGCGCCGGCCGTGATGCTGGACGGTGTTGGCCATGTGCCTTCGATTGAACGCCCGGCAATCTTTGCCCGGCATTTGCTGCAGCATCTGGCCGCTGCTGGCACCGCATCAGATGATGGCAGCGTCAGTTATGCGGCCGGGCTGGCTACGCGCAAGCAGGTGCTCGGCGCCGAGCACGTCGCGCGCGCCAGCCACAATGCCACCAGCCTGGATGCGCCATTCCAACGCATGATCACGCGCCTCGCTTGGGGTGAGCTGTGGGGCAATCCGGATCTGAGCCGGGCCGAGCGCAGCATGATCACCATTGCCGTGCTAGCGGCACTGGGGCGCGATGGCGAGCTGGAACTGCATCTCAAAACCGCACGGCGCATCGGCTTGACTGAAGCGCAGTTGCGTCAGGCACTCATGCACGTCGCCATTTACGCCGGCGTGCCGGCGGCCAATCATGCTTTTGCCATGGCCAAGCAGGTGGGGTGGGGCGCGGTGATGGACCCTGATTGATGGAGGAAGATTGTATGACCTTGAATGCTGATAAGCGCTTCGTCGTGCGCGACCGCGACTGGCATCCGCCGGCGTATGCGCCCGGTTACAAGACATCCGTGGCGCGCTCGCCGAGCCAGGCGCTGGTGAGCCTGCAGGCACCGAGCATCTCCGAGCTCAGCGGCCCGGATTTCACCAATCTGCGCATGGGCCCGCATGACAACGACCTGCTGCTCAACTATCGTGAAGGGCAGGGTCGCGACGGGCTGCCGCTGGGCGAGCGCATCATGCTGTTCGGCCGCGTGACCGATCAATATGCCAAGCCGGTGCCAGGCACGCTGGTGGAGATCTGGCAGGCCAATACGGGCGGGCGTTATCGGCACAAGAAGGACGGCTACGCGGCGCCGCTGGATCCCAATTTCGGTGGTGTCGGCCGTTGCCTGACCGATGACGATGGCTGGTATCGCTTTCGCACCATCAAGCCGGGACCCTATCCGTGGCCGAACGGCGTCAATACCTGGCGGCCGTCGCATATTCACGTGTCCGTGATGGGGCCATCGATATCCACGCGCCTGATTACGCAAATGTACTTCGAAGGCGATCCGTTGATACCGCGCTGTCCGATCGTGCAGACGGTGTCCTGCCAGGAAGCCGTGGAAACCATGACCGGGCGCCTCGATATGGCCCACAGCCGGCCCATGGATTTGCTGGCTTATCGCTTTGATCTGGTCACTCGCGGCGCGCTGCAAACCTATTTCGAAAACGTGTGAAAAAGCGGGAGCAACAGCAATGAAACAGCCCAATACCGTCAGCGCAGCCGAATTGTCGTGGCGCGAGACCGCGTCCCAGACCGCCGGCCCGTACGTGCATATCGGCTTGGCGCCCGAGATCGCCGGCCTGCCGTCACGTAATGAGGAAGTCTGGAACGCAATGGCGCAACCAGATGCCGAAGGCGAACACATCGAGATCTACGGCACCGTCATCGACGGCAACGGCGACCTGGTCAAGGATGCCCTGCTGGAAGCGTGGCAAGCCAATACTCACGGCGAATACGACTGCGATTATGATTTGCACAAGCCATTCAACAGCTTTGGCCGCACCGCCGCGACGGTGGCAAGCGGCGGTGAATGGTTGTTTGCCACCGTCAAGCCTGGCGCGGTCAAAATGGCCAATGGCCGGGTCATGGCGCCGCACGTCAACCTGGCGGTGTTTGCGCGCGGCATCAACGTGCATCTCAATACGCGCCTGTATTTCGACGATGAAGCCGCAGCCAATGCGCAGTGCCCGATCCTGAACGCTGTCGAGTCGGCAGCGCGGCGCCAGACGCTGCTGGCCCGGCGCGAAGCGGGTGCCGGCGGCAAAACGCGCTATCGCTTTGACATCCGCCTGCAAGGCGAGCGAGAAACGGTGTTCTTCGATTTTTGAGCGCGACACCATGCCTGCAGAGCCGCATTTTTGGAGGGGCCCTTGAACCATGAACGCCATGCATAGCGAGACCACCCAAGTCGCCATCGCCGGCGGCGGCCCCGCCGGACTGATGTTGTCCCATCTGCTGGCCCAGTCCGGCATCGACAACATCGTGGTCGAGGCGCGCGACCACGACACGATCTACAACACCCATCGCGCCGGCATCCTCGAGGCTGGCGTGGTGAAGATGCTAACCGACAGCGGCGTCGATGGGCGGGTGGCAACCCACGGCGATGAGCATGCCGGCATCGACCTGCGCTTCAACGGCGCCTCGCATCCGCTGGATTTTCTGGATCTCGTCGATGCCACGGTAACGCTGTACTCGCAGACCGAGGTGTTCTGGGATCTGGCCGCGGCGCGCCGGCGCGACGGCGGCGACATCCGCTTCGAATGCACGGTCACAGAAGTCAGCGATGTGCACACGAGCAGGCCGAAGCTGCGCTATACCGATGCAGGGGGCGCGGCGCATGAAATCGTTGCCGGCATCCTCGTGGGCGCCGACGGCTCGCACTCATTGTGTCGCAAGGCCGTGCCCGGTGAGTCGTATTTCCAGGAATATCCATTTGCCTGGTTTGGCATTCTCACACAGGCGCCCAAGAGCGCGCCAGAGCTGGTTTATGCCAATTCGCCACATGGTTTTGCCTTGATCTCGCAGCGCTCGGAAACGGTTCAACGCATGTATTTTCAATGCGATCCGAATGAAGATGCCGCTGCCTGGAGCGAGGATCGCATCTGGACGGAATTGCAGAAGCGGGTGGCCGGCGGCGATGGTTTCGAGCTCAAGACCGGGCCGATTTTCGACCAGAGTGTATTGGCGTTTCGCTCATACGTGCACGAGCCATTGTCCCATGGCCGCCTGTACCTGGCCGGTGATGCCGGGCAT
>DATGUT010000136.1:0-12076 GCA_035301185.1 Salinisphaeraceae bacterium | reverse complement strand
TCCCGAAGGGTTGCGCCCAAAATTGCGCCATCCTGCGTTGCGTGGCTTGGTTGTAGGAGTGCTACGACCGGCGCCACGCGCCTTGTCTGGCACAATTTTGGGCAGCAACGCGAACGCCGCGGTGATTGTGAACACGCCCTAAATACTGCCTTTCCAGGGTACGGTTGGCAACGCCAGGCGCCAGCGAATGGCGGCCAGGCGCAGCAACAGAGTGACGGCAATGCCGATAATCGCGGCCTCCAGGCGCGCGACCCCGAGCGCGCGGGCGCCGACATACAAGACCCCGCCGAGGATGGAGGCAACGGCGTAGATCTCACGGCACAGCACCAGTGGTACGCGCCGCGCCAACACATCGCGCAGCATGCCGCCAGCGACACCCGTGAGCAGGCCCATCAACACCGCCACCACCGCCGCATGCTCCGTGGCCAGCGCCTTGCGCGCGCCCAGCACGGTGAAAACAGCCAGGCCGCAGGCATCCAGCACCGGCAGCCATAAGTAAGACAGCCGATGCAGCTTGCGCAGGCCGGCCAGGCCGATGATCACGGTGGCGAGGATCAGCCATAAGTACAGCGGGTCATCCACCCAGTACACGGGGATGTCGAGCAGCAAATCCCGCAGTGTGCCGCCGCCGATGCCGGTGACCGCCGCCAGCACCAGGGCGCCAAAAGGGTCCATGCGCTGCTGGCTGGCGAGCACCACGCCGGACAAGGCGAACACCACCACGCCAGCCAGATCCAGCACGTAAAACCAATCCATAATGGCTGTTGCCTGCTTGTTGTTTGTGTTGTCTGAAGAGGGGGGGCAGTGTGCGGGCGAAGCTTCGCCAACCCTGTCCCAGTTGCTTGACAAGCGCCTGTGAATACCAATGAAGCCGCAGTCAAACGCCGCCGCCATTGCCCCGATCAGCAGCTCCGGATCATGCGCGGCAGTGCATAAAAAGCGGCAAGTATACCTGTGCCACAGCGGGCGGCCAAAGCATCTGCTGCCAATGGTGGATTGCGCAATCCATCAGCCTTCTACTGCCGCGACGGCTGGCAATGGTATGATTCTGCCGTTTGTCGATTGCCGCCACCAGACCGCAGCGGGCACGGTGCGCGGTTGACTTGCCAGCCACCACCAAGGGGATCAAGAGGAGATACTCATGCAAAAAACAATTTTCCAGCAGGCCGCGGGATTGCTGCTGGCCATGGTGTGCGCCAGCGTGGCGCTCGCCGCCGCGGCCCAAGAGCCGATCAAGATCGGCATGGTCACCACGCTGTCCACCGGCGCCGGCTATCTGGGCGAGGATATGCGCAACGGCTTCATGCTCGCGGTTGCGCAGGAGGATGGCCAGTTGGGCGGTGTGCCGGTCGAGGTCATCATCGAGGATGATGCGCGCGATCCGGACAAGGCGCGCCAGAGCATCACGCGCCTGCTGCAGTCGGAAAAGGTGGATCTGATGACCGGCGTGATCTTCTCCAATGTGGCCGTGTCCACGGTGCCCAAGGTGGTGCGCGGCGGCACGATTTACATCAGCCCCAACGCCGGGCCGTCCATGCTCGCGGGCAAGATGTGCCACGAGAACTACTTCAACGTCGCCTATCAAAACGACAACCTGGACGAGGCGATGGGCAAGTACGTGGACGAACACGGCTATGACAGCGTCTATTTGCTGGCGCCGAACTACCCCGCCGGCAAGGATCACATCGCCGGTTTCAAGCGCTATTACAACGGCGACATCGCCGGCGAGGACTACACCCGCCTCGGGCAGACGGACTACGCATCCGTGATCTCCGCCGTGCGTGCGGCAAAGCCGGATGCGGTGTTCTTTTTCTATCCCGGCGGCATGGGCATCAACTTCGTCAAGCAGTACATCCAGGCCGGCCTCGGCGACGAGATCCCGCTGTTCGGCCCGGCCTTCTCCTTCGACAACACGCTGGTCGATGCCATCGGCGAGCCGGCCGTCGGCATTCTCAACACGGCGCAATGGAGCAAGGACCTGGACGTGCCGGCGAACCGCGAGTTCGTCGCCGCCTACAGCGAGGAATACGAACGCGAACCGACCCTGTATGCCATGCAGGGCTACGAAGCCGCCCGCCTGATCGCCAGCGCGTTGCAGGCAGTCGATGGCAATGTGGACGACATCGATACGCTGCGCAACGCGCTGGCGGCGGCCGATTTCGACTCCGTGCGCGGCAACTTCAAGTTCGGCACCAACCACCACCCGATCCAGGATTTCTACGTGCGCAAGGTGATCCAGGACGACGACGGCAACTACACCAACGAAATCGTCAGCAAGGTGTTCGAGAACCACGAAGACACTTACGTGGACGAATGCGCGCTGTAGCACAGGCTTGAGCGCCGGGCGGCACGCCAGCCGCCCGGCACCGGGGAACAGGCATGCAGTTGTTGCTGGAACAGGCGCTGAACGGCCTCCAATTCGGGGTCACGCTGTTGCTCATGGCCTCCGGGCTGACGCTGGTGTTCGGCATCATGAACCTGATCAACCTCGCGCACGGCTCGCTGTTCATGGTCGGCGCCTATGTCGGCGCCACGGTGGCCGCCTACAGCCACAGCTTCCTGCTCGCGGTCGCGGCCGGCATGGCGGCCGCGGCCATGACCGGCATGCTCATGGAGCTGCTGATCATGCGCCGGCTGTATCCGCGCGAACACCTGGACCAGGTGCTGGCGACCTTCGGTCTGATCCTGTTCTTCAATGAACTGGTGACCATTGTCTGGGGCCGCCAGCCGCTGAGCATGCCGGTGCCGGACTGGCTGTCGGGCGCGGTGGAAATCCTGCCCGGCGTGCCCTACCCGACTTATCGCGTGGCGGTGCTCGTGGTCGGCATTGCCGTGGCCGTGTTCCTGTATCTGCTGGTCATGCAGAGCCGCCTCGGCATGCGCATTCGCGCCGGCGCCGCCAATCGCGACATGATCAATGCGCTCGGCGTCAACATCGTCGTGTTGTATACGCTGGTGTTCGGCCTCGGCGCCGCGCTCGCCGGTCTGGCCGGGGTCATGGCGGCGCCGTTCATGGCCGTGCAGGCCGGCATGGGCGAGAACATTCTCATCCTGACATTCGTGGTCATCATCATCGGCGGCATCGGCTCAATTCGCGGCGCCGTCATCGGCGCGCTGCTGGTCGGCGTGGTCGACACGCTCGGCCAGGCCTATTTGCCCGCCCTGTTTCGCCTGTGGCTGGCCCCGGCCGCCGCCGACAGTGCCGGCACGGCACTGGCCACCATGGCGATTTACGTCGTCATGGCAGGGGTGCTCGCCATTCGCCCGCAAGGATTGTTCGGTGCCCGTACCGCCTGATCGCATGCGCCTGCTGTTGCTGGTTGCCCTGCCGCTGGCACTGGCGCTGGTGCCGCCGGCGGCGCGGCTGCTCGACAACGTGTATCTGATCACCCTGGTCCGGCAGGCGCTGATTTATGCGCTCGCGGCAATGGCACTGGATTTCATCATGGGCTATGGCCGCCTGGTGAGCTTCGGCCATGCCGCGTTCTTCGGCCTCGGCGCCTATACCGTCGGCATTCTCGGCACGCATTATATGCAGGACCTGGCGCTGCTGTTCGGCTGGGCAGGCAGCAACGAGGCGCTGCTCGCGTGGCCGCTGGCGATGGCGATCAGCGGCGCGTATGCGCTGCTGGTCGGGCTGATATCACTGCGCACGAGCGGCATTTACTTCATCATGATCACGCTCGCGTTCGCGCAAATGGTCTACTACCTGTTCGTGTCGCTGTCGGCCTATGGCGGGCTCACCGGCCTGTCGCTGTGGCTGCCCAACACCATCGCCGGCTTCGACCTGCTCGCCGATGGCTTGTACTTCTATTATCTGTGCCTGACCCTGCTGCTGCTTGCGTGGTGGCTGCTGGCACGGATCGTCGCCTCCCGCTTCGGCCAGGTTCTGCAAGGCTGCCGCCAGAATGAGCGGCGCATGCGCGCGCTGGGCTATCGCACCTACGGCTACAAGCTCACCGCGTTCGTCATCTCCGGCGCCGTCACCGGGCTCGCCGGCGCACTGCTGGCCAATCATGCCGGCTATGTCAGCCCCGGGCTGATGCACTGGTCGATGTCGGGCGAGCTGATCATCATCGTGCTGCTCGGCGGGCTCAGCAGCCTGATCGGGCCGATTTACGGCGCCATTATCCTGCTGCTGCTGGAGCAGCTGCTGACCACCATCACGCCATACTGGCAGATCATCCTCGGGCCGATCCTGATCCTGGTGGTGCTGCTGTTCAAGGGCGGCCTGTACGGCACGCTCACCCGGCGCGGAAGCCAGGCATGAACGCATCACCTGCTTCCCCAGCGCCCGTGTTCGCGGCGCGCCACCTGATCAAGCGCTTCGGCGGCCTCACCGCCACCGACGATCTCTCGCTGGCCCTGCAGCGTGGGCGCATCCTGGCCCTGATCGGGCCCAACGGCGCCGGCAAGACCACGGCGCTGGCGCAGCTGTCGGGCGAGCTGCGCCCCGATGCCGGGCAGATCCTGTTCCAGGGTCGGGACATTACCCGGCTCAACATGGCGCAGCGGGCCAAGGCCGGCATCGCGCGCTCGTTCCAGATCACCGCCATCTTCGAGCAGTTCAGCGTGCTGGAAAATGTCTGCCTCGCCGTGCAGGCCGCGGCCCGCCATCATTTCCGCTTCTGGGGCAGGGCCATGCGTGACCAGGCCTTGCTGGAGCCGGCACAGGCGGCGCTGCAGCGGGTCGCGCTGCAGCCACTGGCCGAGCGGCCCGCCAGCGCGCTCGCCCACGGTCAGAAGCGCCAGCTCGAGATCGCCATGGCGCTGGCCACCGCGCCGCAGGTGCTGCTGCTCGACGAACCCCTGGCCGGCATGGGCCGCGCCGAAGCGGAGGTCATCGTCGCGCTGCTGGCAGAGCTGCGCGCCGAACACGCCATCCTGCTGGTGGAGCACGACATGAACGCCGTCTTCCAGCTGGCCGACACGGTGGTCGTGCTCGACGACGGCGCCATCCTCGCCCAGGGCCCGGCGGCGGCCATCCGCGCCAATCCGGCCGTGCAGGCGGCTTATCTCTCGGAAGGTGACTGAGCATGCTCACGCTGGAGCAAGTCGCAACCGCCTACGGCAGCAGCCAGGTGCTGTTTGGAATCGATCTGCACATCGGCGCCGGCGAAGCCGTCAGCCTGCTCGGGCGCAATGGCATGGGCAAGACCACCACGGTGCGCTCGATCATGGGCCTGACCCCGCCCCGCGCCGGCATGATTCATTTCGCCGGCCGGCGCATCGACGGCCGCGCGCCCCATCGCATCGCCCGCGCCGGCATCGGCCTGGTGCCGGAAGGTCGCCAGATCTTCCCCAATCTCAACGTGTACGAAAACCTGGTTGCCAGCGCCCGCAGCGGCGCCTGGACGCTGGCGCGGGTCTACGAGCTGTTCCCGCGCCTCGGCCAGCGCCGCCGGCACATGGGCAACCAGCTGTCCGGCGGCGAGCAGCAAATGCTGGCCATCGGCCGCGCGCTGTTGACCAACCCGCGGCTGCTGATCCTGGACGAAGCCTGCGAAGGCCTGGCACCCGCCATCCGCGCCGACATCTGGCGCTGCCTGCGCGAATTGCGCAGCCTGGGCCAACCCCTGCTGGTGATCGACACCAACCTGGAAGCCCTGCTCGAAATCTGCGATCGCCACTACATCCTCGACAAGGGCCGCATCGTCTGGCACGGCGACTCGGGCGCGTTTCGCGCCGCCGGCGAGCTGCAGGAAAAACACCTTGGTGTTTAATCGAGCGCTCACATACATTCGCGCATTGATCGTGCAGCCTTTTGATTCACCGTCATTTTGTACTGCATTTTCGTGACGGCAAGCGCGTTCGAACTTACTCACCTTAACCAGGGGGACATATACCACCGGCTTGTGAGCCAAGCATTGTGCGGCACAAGGGAAAACCCAGGTGCAGCGAGTACACAAATCATGCTAAGGTGCAAATAATCAACAAAAACAAGGGAGCGTGTACGAAGGAATTCCGGCGGAGGAGGCTTCTTTGCAAATACAGATCAAGACTGCGTGGGAGCGATTCGTTGATGATGGCTTGTGCCCCGCCATCCATGTCCGCAAGCCGGTTGTGGAATCTTGGAAACGCTCAGCCGAACACCGCATCAGCTTTACCCGCGACCAAGCTCCCCTGCTGGATGAAGACGAACTGCACCTGCGTCGCTCGCGCTGCGCCGACATGATTGCTGTCGCCGCTCCGGTGATGCAGCATTTTCACCTGTTGCTCGCCGATTCCAGCTCCATGCTGATCCTGACCGATGACAGCGGTTGCGTCATCTCGGCCATGGGCGACCAGCGGGTGATGGATGCGGGCCGCGACAATCATCTGGAGCCGGGCGGCGACTGGACCGAGCAGACCATCGGCACCAATGCCATCGGCACGGCGCTGGCCGAACAGGCTGCGGCGCAAATCCACGGCTGCGAGCATTACTGCGAAGCCATCCAGCGCTGGAGCTGCGCCGCCGTGCCCGTCTTCAATCCAGTCACGAGGCGGCTGCTGGGCATTGTCGACATCTCCGGCCTCGCCAGCAGCTTTAATCCGCAAAGCATCGCTCTGGCAGTAGCCATCGGCAAGGGCATCGAGGTGGCAATCGAGCGGCAACTGCACCTGGAGCATGAAGTCCTGCTGCAGCAGCTGCTCGGCAACCGCACGGCGCGCCCGCGCGGACAGGTCAGCGTGATCGATCGTTACGGCCAAATCGTTCATCCGCTCGACAACAGCAAAATCAAGACACTGCTCCAGGAGAGCGGCATGCTGGAAGACGCGCAGGCGCACGCACCGGACGACTGGCCGCACATGCTGAGCCGCCATGCTGTCAACACCGACCTGGAGCTGGTGCGCCATGAGGGCAGCGGCATCGGCGCACTGCTGTTTCATGGCGAAAGCAAGACCAGGAGCCTGACACGCCCAAGTCAGAAAAACGCGGCGGCCGACCACGGCGCTCCATTCGCCAACATCCGCGGCGACAGCCCCGCCATGCGCGCAGTCAAGGATCGCGCCTGCCAACTGGCGGCAGCCGGCCTGCCCGTGCTCATCGCAGGCGAGACCGGAACCGGCAAGGAGCTGTTCGCGCGCGGCATCCACGCCTTGGCACGCGGTCCACAAGCGCCATTCGTGCCGGTCAATTGTGGCGGCATGGCACATGAGCTCATCGCCAGCGAATTGTTCGGCTACACCGGCGGCGCCTTTACCGGCGCCAGCGCAGACGGCAGCAAGGGCAAGATTGTTGCCGCCGACGGCGGCACGCTGTGCCTGGACGAGATCGGCGAGCTGCCGCTGGAATTGCAGCCCTATCTGCTGCGCGTGCTGGAGGACGGCATCGTCTATCCGGTCGGCGCGCAGGAAGGACGGCAGGTGCAGGTGCTGCTGGTGTCGATGACGAACTGCGCGCTGCAGGAAGAGATTGCGGCCGGACGCTTCCGCAGCGATCTGTTCTATCGCATTGCGTCGGCGACGATTGCGATTCCGCCGTTGCGGGAGCGCGGCGATGATGCGGCCCTGCTGGCCGAATATTATGCGTGCGAATTTGCCCGGCGCATGGACAGGTCAGCGCCACATTTTACCGCGCAGGCGCTGGATGCCTTCTGCCGCTATGACTGGCCCGGCAATGTGCGGCAATTGCGCAATGTCGTCGAAACCGTGATGGCGCTGACCGCGCACGATCAGATCACGCTTGATGATCTGCCGCCTGAATTGCTGGCTACAAGTGCCGTAGATGATGCCGAACCCGGAGACCTGTTGCAATCTGTGGAAAAGACCGCGATTTGTGACGCGATCCGCAAGTGCAACGGCAACCTGACCGAAACCGCCAAGCTGCTTGGCATTGCACGCTCGACGCTGTATCTGCGCCTGCGCCGCTACGACATCACTTATTGATGGGCCGCCTTGCGCTGCAGTAGCGCGGGGCTGTCGCCATCCCCAAACGGATACGGCGGCGGATAGAGTCGCCTTTCTCAGTCCGAGCATACCGTTCCAGTCTGCATGCTGTTTGCTGCATGTGAAAACTGAAGCCACGTATCGTGTTGTTGGCTGACAACGTTCGATTTTCGGACAAACATTGTTCGAATGATGGACACGGTCACATTATTTTATGCACCATGCATAAAAGCATAATTTCCTTTACATTCAACCTACTTGCTTGACTTTCTTCTTTTGGCACGATTATTGCCTCTCAGCTGTTGAGCCCGTCATGGGTTGTACACCGATGAGGAGTAATAAATGGATACACAAGCTAAACGCGACGTACAGGTGCTCGGCATCGATGCCGGCGGCACCATGTCCGACACTTTTTTCGTGGACTCGACCGGCGAATTCGTCGTCGGCAAGGCGCAAACAACGCCGGAGAACGAATCGCTGGGCCTGATTGCATCCTGCAAGGATGCGCTGACCTTGTGGGATCGGACGCTGGAAGACACCCTGCCGCAATTGCAGACCGGCGTTTATTCCGGCACCGCGATGCTCAACCGCGTCGTCTCGCGGTCGGGCCTGAAATGCGGGCTGATCGTGAACAAGGGCATGGAGGATCATCACCGCATGGGCCGGGCGATCCAGTGTTACCTGGGCTTTGCCTACGAGGACCGGCTGCACATCAACACGCACTATTACGATGAACCGCTCGTGCCACGCGAGCTGACCCGCGGCGTGATCGAGCGCTGCGACATGTTCGGCAACGTGGTCATTCCGCTGCGCGAGGACAGCGCTCGCCAGGCGGTCCGGGAGCTGATCGAGCAGGATGTCGAAACCATCGCCATCAGCCTGCTGCATACCTATAAGAACCCGACGCATGAGCGCCGCGTGCGCGACATCGCGCTGGAGGAAATCGAGAAAAGCGGCAAGGACATCAAGGTGTTCGCCTCGGCGGACTACTACCCGAACCGCAAGGAGTCACACCGCACCAACACCACGATTCTCGAAGGCTATACGGCGGAGCCGTCGCGGCGCATCCTGAAGGGCATTTCCGACGACTTCCAGGAGCGCGGCACCACCTTCGACCTGCGCGTCATGGCCTCGCATGGCGGCACGATTTCGTGGAAGGCCAACGAACTGGCCCGCACCCTGGTATCCGGCCCGATCGGCGGCGTCATCGGCGCCAAGTATCTGGGCGAGGCGCTTGGTTACGACAACATCGCCTGCTCGGACATCGGCGGCACGTCGTTCGACATCGCCATGATCACGCAAGGTGAAATGTCGATTGCCACCGATCCGGACATGGCGCGGCTGGTATTGTCGCTGCCCCTGGTGGCGATGGATTCGGTCGGCGCAGGCGCCGGCTCCTATGTCGAGCTGGACCCATACACCAACGCCATCAAGCTGAGCCATGATTCGGCTGGCCACCGTGTAGGCGTCTGCTGGGAGGAAGGCGGGGTCGAGACCGTCACCATCTCCGACTGCCACATGGTGCTGGGCTATCTCAACCCAGACAACTTCCTCGGCGGGGACGTCAAGCTCGACCGGCAGCGTTCGGTGGATGCCATCAAGAAGCAGATTGCCGATCCGCTCGGTCTTTCAGTCGAAGATGCCGCCGCCGGGATCGTCGAAATCCTGGATTCGAACCTGCGCGACTATCTGCGCTCGGTCATCTCCAGCAAAGGCTATTCGCCCAGCCAGTTCGTCTGCTTCTCCTATGGCGGCGCCGGCCCGGTGCACACCTACGGCTACACCCAGGGTGTGGATTTCCAGGAGATTCTGGTACCCGCCTGGGCGGCCGGCTTCTCGGCCTTCGGCTGCGCGGCGGCGGATTTCGAATACCGCTACGACCACTCCCTCGACATCAGCCTGGCTCCCGACGCCTCGGTCGAGGAAAGAAAAGAGGCCGCGCAAACGCTGCAGGATGCGTGGACGGAGTTGACCAACAACGTGTTGAAGGAATTCGAGGTCAACGGCTATGCCGCCGATCAGGTCGAACTGCATCCCGGCTATCGCATGCAGTATCGCGGCCAGCTCAACGACCTGGAAATCGAAAGCCCCATCGACAAGGCCGCGAGTGCGGATGACTGGGACAAGATGGTGGATTCTTTCAACGAAACCTATGGCCGCGTCTATTCGGCCAGTGCCCGTTCACCGGAGCTGGGCTATTCCGTGACCACCGCCATCATGCGCGGCACGGTGCCGATCGAAAAGCCGGCCATCCCCGAGGAAGAGCTGCAGTCCGAAACCCCGCCCAAAGAAGCGTACCTTGGCACGCGCAAGTTCTACCACAACCGGCGCTGGGTCGATGCCGATCTCTATCACATGGAATCACTGCAACCGGGCAACTACCTGAAAGGGCCGGTGATCATCGAATCCGATGCCACCACCTTCGTCGTGCCCCACGGTTTCGAGACCTGGCTGGACAAGCATTTGCTGTTCCATCTCAAGGAGCTGCCGCTTCGGGAAGTGTGAGCCATCTATTGAATGCAACACCGAAAGTCACTGAACAAGGAATGTAATTATGTGTGCTGTAAGAGCTGAAGAAGTGGAAACCCGCGGCATCGTCCGTGGCGGTGAAACACTGAAGGAACATCGTGACCGCCTCATGGAGGCCACCAGGAACTCCAAACATTACGGAGGTCTGGACAAACTGGAGCTGCGTGACAACGAACCCATCCTCTACAACAAGCTGTTCGCCCGGCTGCGCGCCGGCGTGGTCAATGCGCGTGAAACAGCCAAGAAGATCGCTGCATCGCCCATTGTCGAGCAGGAAGGCGAGTTGTGCTTCACCCTGTACAACGCAGCCGGCGACGCCATCATGACCTCGACCGGCATCATCATCCACGTCGGCACGCTCGGCGCCGCGATCAAGTACATGATCGAAAACGATTGGGAATCCAACCCCGGCGTCAACGACAAGGATATTTTCTGCAACAACGACTCGCTCACCGGCAACGTCCACACCTGTGACATCCACACCATCGTGCCGCTGTTCTGGGACGGCGAGTTGATCGGCTGGGTCGGCGGCATCACGCACGTGATCGACACCGGCGCGGTCGGCCCGGGCTCGATGGCGACCGGCCAGATCCAGCGCTACGGCGATGGCTATTCCATCACCTGTCGCAAGATCGGCGCCAACGACGTCATGTTCCGCGACTGGCTGCACGAGAGCCAGCGCATGGTGCGCACCACCCGCTACTGGATCCTGGACGAGCGCACCCGCATCGCCGGCTGCCACATGATCCGTGATCTGGTCTACGAAGTGATCGAGGACGAAGGCATCGAGAACTACTGGAAGTTCGCCTACGAATCGATCGAGCATGGCCGCCAGGGCCTGCAGAATCGCATCAAGGCCATGACCATTCCGGGCACGTACCGGCAGGTGGGCTTCGTCGACGTGCCCTACAAGCACGAAGACGTGAAGCTGCCGTCCGAGTTCGCCGAGCTGGATTCGATCATGCATGCGCCGTCGGAAATCACCATTCGCGACGATGCCACCTGGAAGCTCGACTTCGAAGGCTCGAGCCGCTGGGGCTGGCACACGTACAACACGCATGCGGTCAGCTTCACGTCCGGCATCTGGGTGATGATGACGCAGACGCTGATCCCGACGGAGATGGTCAACGACGGCGCCGCCTACGGCACCGAGTTCCGACTGCCGAAAGGCACCTGGATGAACCCCGACGACCGGCGCATCGCCTTTTCCTACGCCTGGCACTTCCTGGTTTCGTCCTGGACGGCGCTGTGGCGCGGCCTGTCCCGCTCGTATTTCGGGCGCGGCTATCTGGAAGAGGTCAACGCCGGCAACGCCAACACTTCCAACTGGATGCAGGGCGGCGGCTTCGACCAGCATGGCAACATCCATGCCGTCAACTCGTTCGAGTGCGCGGCCAATGGCGTCGGCGCTTCGGCGTCGCGGGATGGCATCAGCCATGCGGCCGCCATCTGGAACCCGGAAGGCGACATGGGCGACATGGAAATCTGGGAGCTGGCCGAGCCGCTCATTTATCTTGGGCGCCAGATCAAGGCCTCGTCCGGCGGTTCCGGCAAATACCGCGGCGGCTGTGGCCACCAGAGCCTGCGCATGGTCTGGAACGCCAGCGACTGGACCCTGTTCTTCATGGGCAATGGCCACATGTCTTCCGACTGGGGCCTGATGGGCGGCTATCCAGCG
>DATGUT010000135.1:0-11163 GCA_035301185.1 Salinisphaeraceae bacterium | reverse complement strand
TGGCAATGGCTTCAAGACACACGGCTTGCGTATGAAAACGGGCCATCCAATCCAGAAAGCTGATATCGCATTGTTGCATCGTTAGCACCTGAAAACCAGTGATTTCTATAGCTTTGACAAATGATGCTGCGTTAAGTTTAGAGGCAGTTTATCTTTTGCCAAGGCAAAGATACATTTGGCCAGAACAGTTGTTCTAGTTCGCTCATCTTTTAAGGGGTTGCTGAAAAAGTATGGCAATCGCCATATAGAAGGTCACCAGAAAGCCTCTGAGCTATATAACCTACTGAATATTCGATATACCTTCAGCTAGTATCTGTTCAGCCCAAAAGATTTTTGGGGTTTTTCAGCAGCGCCTTAAAGTAGGGCTCAAGATAGCGCGGTCTTGATTGATATGAAAATATTCTGGCCAACGCCGTAGCTGCTCAGCAAATTTGGGTCGTAGCCAACCAATAGTATAAGGCCCACATATGAATTCCAAGAGTCCGGATCTATCAAAGTCCTGAGCATTTTTGAGCAGTGCAGACAAAGATACGGCTCCAGACATAGCCTTGTTCAATTTGGCGATCTCAGCATGATTGAGTCGAAGTATTTCAAAGTATCTGCCTAGCTGTAATATAACTTAATTTAGGTTTGCAAAGAAGGTTTTTTTTCTCGCGCTTCAGTTTGCCGTCGCCGTGCCGCGCTGGGCGAGCGACCAAAAAAATCGCGGTAGCTCTTGCTGAAATGCGGCGGCGAGGAAAAGCCGCATGCCAGGGCGATGTCGATGATCGGCATATCGGTTTGCAACAAGAATTGGCGGGCGCGTTGCAGGCGCAGTTCGAGGTAGTAGCGCGATGGTGGGCAGTTCAGGTATTTGCGAAACAGGCGCTCGAGCTGGCGCCGGGATATATCGACGTGGAAGGCCAGCTCATCCAGCGCCAGCGGTTCTTCCAGATTGGCTTCCATCAGGGTGACGGCATCGACCAGCTTTGGCTGGCTGGTGCCCAAGGAGATCCGTAGCGGCACGCGCTGCATGTCGCTGACCGTGCGAATGCGTTCGTGGATGAATTCCTCGGAAATATCCTGCGCCAGCTTCTGGCCATGCTGGCGATGAATCAGGTTGAGCATCATGTCCAATGGTGCGATGCCGCCGGAGCAAGTATAGCGATCGCGATCGATGACGAACAGCTCGGAGGAGAAAATGGTCTCGGGAAACTGCTGCTCTTCGTTCAGGGTGGAGATGTTCTCCCAGTGAATCGTACAGCGATAACCCTTGAGCACACCTGCGACAGCCAGCACATAGGTTCCGGTACAGACGGCACCAAGCGCCACTTCTTTGGCGGCCAGCCGACGCAGCCAGGTCAAAATGCGTTTATCGCAGGCATCATGGATGTGGATGCCGCCACAGACGAACAGCAGATCCAGCTTTTCAATATCGTCAATGGCGGCATCGGGTGCAATGCGCACGCCATTGCTTGCCGCAACCGCCTTACCATCGACGGTGATCACGGGCCATGCGTAAAGCTCCTTGCCCGTTAACTGGTTGGCCATGCGCAACGGATCCATGGCCGAGGAGAAGGCCAATCCCGAATAGCCGGGCACCAGTAAAAAACCAACCCGGAACGGTTGGTTGCCGGCCAGTTGATCTTGCAGCATAGTCAGCAAGCATCCCCACGAAAACAGCGCACCAAGAACTAATGTATAACGGACATCATGCCATTACGCAAGCGTCTTATTGGCAATGGAAATCCATGCTGGTGCAATTGCGGGTGGCGGTGGCGGTAAGCGCCGCATGCGTGGCGTCGCGAAGCCGAACCAGACACGCTGCGCGCGCGCTGCACAACTGCAGGTAATAACACTGTTATGAAACCATTATCTGCCCAGGATTATCTGGCGCACATCGCCCTGCGCCCGCGCACGCATGCGCGCTCGGCGCCGCGGACCGGGCTGAATGCATTGCTCGCACACGCCGGCCATCCAGAGCGACAGCTGCGTTGCATCCACATTGCCGGCTCCAAGGGCAAGGGCACGACCGCGCTCATGCTCGAAGCCATGCTGCAGGCCGGCGGGCGGCGCAGCGGCGTGTTCATGTCGCCGCACCTGGAGCGATGGAACGAACGGATTCGGATCAATGGCCAGCCCGTGAGTGACAGCGCGTTGGACGAGATGCTGGCTGAGCTGCAGCCACGGGTTGCACAATTGCATGCCGCGCACATGAACGGCCCGGACTTCTTCGAGATTCTGCTGGTGGCGGCGCTGTGCCTGTTTCAACGCTCAGGCCTCGATGAGGCCATCATCGAGGCCGGCATTGGGGCACGCTTTGATGCCACCCGGGTGGTGCAGCCGCTGGTGACGGCGCTGGTGAGCATCGAGTTGGAGCACACCCATCTGCTGGGCGCGGACTTGGCGACCATCGCCCACGACAAGGCCGGCATCGCGCGTGCCCATGTGCCGCTGGTGCTTGGCCCACTGCTGTCGACAGCGCTGCAAGTGGTGCGGACAACGGCGGCGGCTGTTGGCGCGCCTGTGATCGCGACGCAGGCCCGGTTGATGGCCAACCAGGCGCAGGTGCAGATCGACAATAAGCACCTGCTGCCACTGCCTGCGCCGAGCCGGGTGCAGGCCGATTGCGCTGCCGTGGCCTTTGCCTGCCTGCAAGCAATTGGTATTTTCGCCCAGCCGGAGCAGATCGCAGCCCAGGCGCTGGCCACGCTGCAACTGCCCGGGCGCCAAGAGGTGTTGGCACACAGGCCGCTGTTGCTGGCAGATGCCGCCCACACCCAAGCCTCGTTTGCCGCGCTGGCCGAGACCCTGGCCCTGCATGCTCCCGCGCCGATCCCGCTGCAGCTGGTGGTGTCCTGCTCCGGCGGGCGCAATCTGGCGCAGTTGGCAGCGCCCTTGCTCGCGCGGGCACAACAGGTCACGCTGACGCGCGCCGATGCGACGCGCAGTGACGATCCGGCCGTGCTGGCCGCAACGCTCGCAGCCGATTGTCCACGCTTGGCCGTGCAAGTCATCGAGTCGCCATGCGCGGCGTTGGTGCAGGCATGCGCCAACGCCGGGCGCGAGGGTGTTGTTTGCGCCACCGGCTCTGTCTACATGGCCGGCGTTGCGCGGCGTTATGCGCACGGCGATAAAATGGACAGCGCATAGTTCCATTACTGCAGATATTCATGAGTGCAACAACAGTCACCGCCGCCCAGCCGCATGCCGAGCTGACGGCTGGCTCGGCCGCCGCCATCAAGCTGACCCGGCGCCTGCATCATCTGGTCGGACGCGCCGTTGTGGATTACGGCATGATTCGCGACGGCGATCGCATCATGGTCTGCCTGTCCGGCGGCAAGGACAGCTATACCCTGCTCGACATGCTGCGTCATCTGCAAAAACATGCGCCGGTGCGTTTCGAGTTGGCCGCAGTCAATCTGGATCAGAAGCAGCCTGGTTTTCCCGAGCACGTGCTGCCCGAGTACCTGCAGGCGCTGGGCATCGAGCATCACATCATCGAGCAGGACACCTACAGCATCGTCACCGACAAGATTGCCGCCGGCAAGACCATGTGCAGTCTGTGCTCGCGTCTGCGCCGCGGATTGCTGTATCGCCATGCGCGCGAGCAGGGTTACACCAAGATGGCATTGGGGCATCATCGTGACGATCTGATCGAAACCCTGTTTTTGAATCTGTTTCACGGCGGCCGCCTGGCGGCCATGCCGCCCAAGCTGGAATCGGACGATGGCGCCAACATCGTCATCCGGCCGCTGGCCTATTGCCGCGAGCGCGACATCGCCAAATTTGCGCGCCTGCAGGATTATCCGATTATTCCCTGCAATCTCTGCGGCTCACAGGACAACCTGCAACGCCAGCAGATCAAGCACATGCTGCAGCAATGGGAACGGGAGCATCCAGGCCGAGTGGAAACCATTTTCCGCGCCATGAGCAACGTCCGTCCCTCGCAGCTGGCCGACCGGGATTTGTTTGATTTTGCCGGCCTCGGCTGAACTGTGACTGTATCGCTAGACAAAATTGTTTTACGATAGCCGAGCGATAAAACCTGGCACTGGACCAGAACGAGTACACAGGAGAAAGAAAATGCGGGCAGGGATAAGGCGCGGCTTCGGGCTGGCAACAGTTGTAATCATCACATTTCTTGCGGTCAGCCTGGGCGTGCAGGCGGCGGATTTCACCCCGAAGAGGCAGTACAGGCTATCGGTTGTCATTGGTCCGAATTATGCCTGGGGACAGGGCGCGGCACGCTTTGCCGATCTGGTGCGCGAGAAAACCGACGGCAAGATCAACATCAAGGTTTACTATGGCGGCCAGTTGTTCAAAGGGGAGCAGACGTCGGAGCTGCAGTTGATGGCGCAGGGTGCAATCGATTTCGCCTGGGCTTCGACCATTAACTGGTCGCCAGTGGTGCCGGAGCTGAATCTGTTCTCGCTGCCATTCTTCCTGCGCGACTACGAGCGCCTCGACAAGCTGCTGGAAAGCGATGTGGCGGACTATCTGTTCAAAAAGGTGGCCGAAAAAGGGGTCACGCCACTGGCTTGGGCCGAAGATGGCTTTCGTCAGGTGACCAACTCCAAGCACCCGATTGCAACACCGGAAGATCTCGAGGACTTGAAGATCCGCGTGGTGGGCTCGCCCATCTTCATCGATATTTACCGCCAGCTGGGCGCGGATCCGGTGAGCATGAACTGGGGTGATGCGGTGACTGCCTTTAATCAGGGGGTGGTCGATGGGCAGGAAAACCCGCCCGGCGTGCTGGTGCCGGTCACCATTTGGGAATACCAGAAGTATGCGACATTCTGGAATTATCTGGCGGATCCGCTGATCGTTGGCGTCAGCACCAGGCTGTGGGAGCAGTTTCCGCCTGATATTCAGGAGGCCATCCAGGAAGCTGCCGAAGAGGCAGCGCATTGGGAGAAGGCAATGGCCCGGCGCGGCCTTGATGACGGCACGGCGCTCAAGATCCTGCAGGAAGAGTACGCCACCGAACTGGAATTTACCGATTATCGTCAATACCTGCGCAGCAAGGGCATGGAAGTGATCGTGCTCGACGAGGATCAGCAACAGGCATTTCGCGACCAGTTGCAGCCCGTATATGACAAATGGGTGCCGCGCATCGGCTCTGACCTGGTTGAAGACGCGCAGGCCGTCATGGCCGAATAACGCTGGATAATACGAATTAGCGCCGGCGGCCAGTAAAGCGGTTGCTGGCGCTGCACCTGACAGCTCATGGATGCAGATATGGACAAGCCAGTGTGGCGTCGCTTTGCGCTGGATGAGTGGCTTTGTGCCTTGTTGTTGCTGGCAATGGTACTGATTGCCTTCGTGAACGTGCTTGGCCGCTATCTGTTCGGTTATTCGCTGGCCTTCACCGAAGAGCTGACGCTCAATTTCTTTGTCTATGTCGTCGTGCTCGGCGCCGGCCTCGGATTCGAGCAGCTGATCCATCCGCGCTTTGAAAGTCTGTTCAACCGTTTTCCCTTTAGCGGGCGCACTTTATTGCTTGTACTGGCTTATGCGCTGACCTTGGTGCTGTTTGCCGTGCTGGCATGGGCAACCTGGCGCCGGATTTACATCAATATGACGCTGTTTCACAGCACCTCTGCCGGGCTCGGCATCCCCTCCTGGTCCTACGATGCGCCGGTCCTGCTGTGCATTCTGCTGGCGCTGCGCCGCCTGTGGCGCGGCTTTCGCATCGAGATGCGGCGTCATTACGCTGCCGGGGCTACGGACGACAACGCATGAGTCCTGACCTGCTGCTGGTGCTGATTTTCGTTATCCTGCTGGCGCTTGGCGTGCCGGTCGCGATTACCCTGGGCGCCGCTGCCGTCAGCGTGCTGCTGTATTTCGATCTGGCACCAGAGACGCTGATTGCGCAGAACTTCTACGCCTCGATCAAGTCGTTTCCGCTGCTTGCCATCCCGTTCTTCATTCTCGCCGGCGTATTGCTCAAGGAGGCACGGCTGGCCGAGCGCCTGGTCAACCTGTTCCGACTGCTGGTGGGCGGCGTGCACGGCGGCCTGGCGCTCGTGGCTGTGATGACTGGCATTTTCTGGGGCGCCATCTCCGGCAGCGGCCCGGCCACCACCGCTGCGCTCGGCGTGGTCATGATCAGCGCCATGGTCAGGGCCGGTTACTCGGCGCCATTCGCTGCCGCCGCCATCGCCGCCAGTGCCGACTTGTCCATTGTCATACCACCTTCGGTGGCCTTCATCATCTACGGCAATCTTACTGCCACCTCGGTCAGCAAGCTGTTCATCGGCGGCATAGTCCCCGGGTTGCTCATGGGCGGTTGCATGCTGGTGGTGGTTTATTTGATTTCGCGCAAGCGCGGCTATCGTGGAGTGCGCAAAGCAGAACAGCAGGAAAGCCTGCTGCGCGCTTTGTGGCAGTCTTCATTCGCGATCTTTGCGCCAGTAATCATACTCGGCGGCATTTATGCCGGCATTTTCACTGCCACCGAAGCCGCCGTGGTCGCCGTGATCTACTCGCTTGTGGTGGCCGCTCTCATCTATCGCACCCTGTCCTGGACAGGATTTGTCGCAGCATTGGTCGAAGCCAGTGTACTCACGGCCATGATCATGTTCATCGTCGCCTGGGCCGGCCTGTTTTCCTGGACCGGATCGGTCACCGGCGTGGTCGACGAAATATCGCATTGGCTGGTCAATCTCAGCGACAGCCGCTACATCATCATCCTGCTGATCTGCGCATTGGTGCTGGCATTGGGCATGGTGCTGGACCCGATTTCGATCATGTACTTGGTGGTGCCGATTTTGATCCCAGTGGTGCAGCAATTCGACATGAATCCAATCTGGTTCGGCGTCACCTTCGTCTCTGCGCTCGCCATCGGCCAGGTTACGCCGCCGGTCGGCGTGAATCTGTTTACCGCTGCCGGTATCATCAACGAGCCGGTGGATGCCATCGCCCGCGAAGTGCTGCCGCTGGTCGCCGCGGCGGTCATCGGCCTGATCATCATCGCGCTATGGCCGGCTGTCGCCCTGGTGCTGGTGAACTGAGCCGAGGGCGCTTGATGACATCAGCCGCAATTAGTCAACTGCTGCGTCCAGCGGTTATCATTAGCTGTTTTTAACCACCCGGCTTGCCATGACTGCCTTTACCGAGCACAAGACCCTTGACTTCGTCCAGCTGGATCGCGATATCCGCGCGCGCTGGGAGCGCGAAGATATTCTGGGGGCGGTGGAGGCGCAGCGTGCGGATGGGCCGGCATTCACGTTTTACGAGGGTCCGCCCACGGCCAATGGCCGGCCAGGGATTCACCATGTGCTGGGGCGCACGATCAAGGATGTGTTTTGCCGCTACAAATCGATGCGCGGCTATCGCGTCGATCGCAAGGCCGGCTGGGACACGCATGGGCTGCCGGTCGAAATCGAGGTGGAGAAAGAGCTTGATCTGCATTCGCGCGAGGATATCGAGAAATACGGCATCGAGGCCTACAATGCGGCCTGCCGCGCGTCGGTGCTGCGCTACAAGGACCAGTGGGACGAGCTGACCCGGCGCATCGGCTTCTGGGCCGATCTGGATGCGCCCTACATCACATTTTCCAACGAATACATCGAATCCGTCTGGTGGCTTTTGCGCCAGCTGCACGACCAGGGCCTGCTGTACAAGGGCTACAAGATCACTTGGTATTCGCCGAGCAGCGGCACCGTGCTGTCCTCGCACGAAGTCAGCCTCGGCTACAAGGAAGTGCAGGACCCAAGCGTCACCGTGCGCCTGCCGCTGGTGGACGAGGACCACACCTGGTTCCTCGCCTGGACGACGACGCCGTGGACATTGCCTTCGAATGCCGGGCTCGCGGTGGGCGAGAACATCGAGTATGCGCGCGTGCGCCACGATGACGGCGATTACATCGTGGCCGCCGATCGCGTCGGCGCCCTGTTCGGCGAAGAGGCGAAAATCGTCGCCCGCATGCCAGGCCGCGAACTGCTTGGTATGCGCTACCGGCCACCGTTCGAGCATTTTGCAAGCGATCCGCGCGCCGGCGACGCCTGGCGCGTGATTCCGGGGGATTTCGTCTCCACCGAGGACGGCACCGGCATCGTGCACATGGCGCCGGCGTTTGGTGCAGACGACTATGCGGCGGCGCAGGCAAACGGCCTGCCGCTGTTCAATCCGATTGAGCCGGACGGGCATTTCCAGGCGGATTGGCCGCTGGTCGGCGGGCAATGGTTCAAGGATGCCGACAAGAAGTTGATTCGCGATGCCAAGGAGCGCGGGCTGATCTTCAGCCACGACGTGGCCGTGCACAACTACCCGCACGATTGGCGCGCCGGCACGCCGCTGATGAATTACCCGGTCGATTCCTGGTTCATCGCCACCTCCGAACACAAGGACAAGCTGGTTGCGTACAACAACCGCATCAACTGGTTCCCGCCGCACGTCGGCACCGGCCGCTTCGGCGACTGGCTCGCGAACAACGTCGACTGGGCCTTGTCGCGCCATCGCTACTGGGGCACGCCGCTGCCGATCTGGATCAACGACAACAATCCGCAGGACATCGTCGTCATCGGCTCCATTGCCGAGCTGCGCGAGCATGCCGGCGATGCCGTGGTGGCAGACGAGACGCTTGATCTGCACAAGCCGTTCATCGATGACATCACCTGGCCGGCGGCCGACGGCGGCACTTACCGGCGCGTGCCGGAAGTCATCGACGTCTGGTTCGACTCCGGTGCCATGCCGTTCGCGCAATGGCATTATCCATTCGAGAACCGGGATAAGTTCGAGGCCAATTTCCCGGCCGATTTCATCTGCGAAGGTGTCGACCAGACGCGCGGCTGGTTTTATTCGCTGCACGCCATCGCCACGCTGGTGGCCGACTCGCCGTGCTATCGCAACGTCGTCGTCAACGGCCTGCTGCTGGACGCCAACGGCGAGAAAATGTCCAAGTCCAAGGGCAATACGGTCGATCCGTTCGCGGCGCTGGACAGCCACGGCGCGGACGTCATCCGCTGGTACATGATGGCCAACAGCCCGCCCTGGGACAATACCAAGTACGCCGAGCGCGGCCTGCGCGAAACCCGCACCAAGGTGTTCGGCACGCTGGAAAACGTGTACTCGTTTTTCGCTACCTACGCCAACATCGACGGCTTCGACTTCGACACCCCGGCGCCGCCCGTGGCCGAACGCGCCGAGCTGGATCGCTGGATCCTGTCGCGCCTGCAATCCACGGCTGCGCGCACCGCAACAGCCTTGGATGAGTACAATCCGACCCGTGCCGCGCGCGCCATCGAAACCTTCATCGATGAGCTGTCCAACTGGTATCTGCGCCGCAGCCGGGCGCGCTTCTGGCGCGGTGCCCGCGCCAATGACGCGAACAGCGCCGATGCCAGCGACAAGCGCGCCGCCTATCACACCACGCGCACCTGCCTGGAAGCCGTGGCGCGACTGATGGCGCCGATTGCGCCGTTTTTCGCTGATTGGCTGCATGACCTGGTGACGCCGAGTGCGGCGGCCCTCAAGTCGGTGCATCTGGCGGAGTTTCCGCTTGCCGACGAGCAGGTTGTTGCTGTCGCCCTGGAGCGGCGCATGGCCCTGGCGCGCGCCATCGTCGGCAACGTGCTGGCACTGCGCAACCAGGCTGGCATCAACGTGCGCCAGCCGCTGACGCGCATCCTGGTGGTCGAGGAAGCTGGCGTCGCCCGCGCCGATGTCGAGGCCGTGGCCACCATCATCCGCGACGAAGTCAACATCGACACGATCGAATTCATCGCCGGCACCGGCGATCTGGTGACCCGCAGCGCGAAGCCCAATTATCCCGTGCTGGGCCGGCGCCTGGGGCCGAAGATGAAGGCCGTGGCCGCCGCCGTGGCGGCGCTGGACGATGCCGCGATTGCCGCCTACATGAGCAAGCAGACGCTGGATCTGGCCATCGATGGCGAGACCATCACCCTGGCCGAGGATGACCTGTTCATTTCCGCCGAAGGCGTTGCCGGTTGGCTGGTCGGGCGCGAGGATGGCGTAACGGTGGCGCTTGATAGTACAATGACGGATTCGCTGCGCAGCCGTGGGCTGGCGCGCGAAGTGGTCAACCGCGTGCAGCGCCTGCGCAAGCAGGCCGACTTCAACGTCACCGATCGCATTCGCCTGCTCTACACCACGCAGGATGCGGCGTTGAACAGCGCGATCGAGATCCATGGCGAGATGATCGCACGCGAAACGCTGGCCACTTCCTATGCGCCTTGCGCCAAACCGGAAGGCGAGGCGGCGGCAGCCTTCGACATCGACGGCAAGGGCATCAAGCTGGCGTTGCAGCGCGTTCCGGCCGCTTAATTCAGGCAAGCAAACCCACTCTGAAATGGGCAACACAACATGAAACAGGATATCCACCCCGAGTATCGTCCGGTCGTGTTCAAGGACATGGGCGGCGATTTCGCCATTCTCACGCGCTCCACCGCGCGCAGCAACGAAACCATCAAGTGGGAAGACGGCAACGAATACCCGCTGGTCAAGCTGGAGGTGAGCAGCGCGACCCATCCGTTCTATACTGGCAAGCAGAATATTCTGGACACCACTGGTAAAGTCGAGAGATTCCGCCAGCGCTATGGCATGAAGTAGGCGCCACAAGCCGACCTTCGAATCGCGCAGGTCGGGCGGCGCGCAAATCTGCTGGTGCAGCCGGGCACTGTCTGCTGGGGCACCGGGGCAGCCATGGCCTGCTTGTTGCAATGACGGTCCATGGAGGCTCACAGCATGACTATCGCGCACAATCTTGGCTTCCCCCGCATTGGCGAGCGTCGGGAGCTGAAAAAGGCGACCGAAGCCTACTGGAAAAATGAGCTGGATCGCGCCGGCCTTGAAGCCACCGGCGCCGAACTGCGGCGCGCCAACTGGGAGCGCCAGCGCCGTGCCGGCATCCAACTGATCCCAGCGAACGATTTTTCCTTCTACGACCAGGTGCTCGACATGTCCTGCCTGCTGGGCAACGTGCCGAGCCGTTTCGACTGGGATGGCAGCAATGCCGACGTGGACGTGGCCTTCGCCATGGCCCGCGGCGTGCCCGGCAAGGACGCCGCCTACGCCGCCGAGATGACCAAGTGGTTCGATACCAACTATCACTACATCGTGCCCGAGTTCGGTGCCAATACCCGCTTCCGGCGCGCTTCGACCAAGGTGTTCGACGAGTTCAACGAAGCACTGGAGCTGGGCATCAAGACCAAGCCG
>DATGUT010000134.1:0-2126 GCA_035301185.1 Salinisphaeraceae bacterium | reverse complement strand
GCTGTCCTGCAGCGTTCGGTACAGCTCGGCGGGCAGGGCCAGGCGCATTTGCAATGGCCGATGATCGGACAAGCGCACATCCAGCGCACGCGCGTCGACCACCTGAATGCCGGGGGTGGTAAGGATATGGTCGATGCCGCGCCGTGGGTTCCAGCTGGGAAAGGTCGGCAAGTCGGGTCGGTGGATGTGCAGATGGCTGGCGGCCAGCGCGTTGTCGGTGGCGAGCTGCTCGGCGCTGCAGTTGGTGTCCCCCATGACGATGGCGTGTTCATCCGCCGCCAGCAGGTCGCAAATAGCGGCCAGTTGCTGGCTGCGGCTGCCGGGCGTCAGTGCCAGATGGGTGACCACCACGGCCAGTGCCTGCTGGGGTTGACCAAAGCGCGCGATCAGCGCGCCGCGCCCGGGAATGCGCCCCGGCAGTTTATGCTCGCTGACCGCAAACGGCGTGAAGCGGGCGAGCAGGCCCAGTCCATGTTGCGCCAACTGACCGAGGTCGCGATTGACCTGCGCCCGCCAATAGTGGAAGCCGGCGTGTTGTGCCAGCCACTCAAGCTGGTTGAGATGACCGCTGCGGCGACTGCCGGCGTCCAGTTCCTGCAGGCCGACAAAATCGTGTTGCGCCACCAGCTCGGCGATACGGCCGAGGTTTTCGTGTACCTGGCGGCTGGGCAGGACATGCCGCCAGCCGCGCGTGATGTATTCATGGTAGCGTTTGGTGCCGACCCCCACCTGCATGTTGTAGCTCAGGAAAGACAAGATGTTGTCGCCGGGGGTGGGCGTCATGGGATGGCCGTGCAACCGTATGGGTGATACCCCAGCCTACCATCCGCCGCTGCTGCGACAAGCGTTCGCTTGGCATGCCGGCGGGCTGAGCCCCGTGTTCGGGTTATAGTGCCCGCCATGAGCAAGCCATCGACAACAGGTATTATCGCCCGGCGGGGCGCCATGGTACTGGTTTGCGTGGCGTTACTCGGCTGGCTGGGCATGACGGGCTGGCGTGCGTTTTTGAGTCACGCCGGCGGTGCCTTCGTGCATGCGCCGGAAGACGCGCGCTGGCTGTTGCCGGATGCCGCGCAAGCGCTGATCCACGAGGCATTCAGCGGCTTGGAGCACGATCGGGTCGTCGATTATCGCGTGCTGGCGGTTTCCGCCGGTCAGCTCGGCTCGGACAAGATCGTCAATGACAGCTTTTATCGCCAGGGCCAGGCCGGACCGTTGGCCTGGGTGATCGGACAACTGCGCCTGAGCGCCGCCGGTGTCGATGGGGTGGGTGACCTGGATGCATCGTATCTATCGCGCCTGCTGCGCCAGGTTCGCGCGCTGCCGGCGGACTATCGCATGCACCTGTTGGCGCGCGGCTGGCGTTACGATGACGCCGGCGAACGCGATGTGGAAGGCACCTACACGCACGTGGCCAACGCTTATGTCTGGTGGCTGGCGCAGCAGGTTCCGGACGTGATTGAACCGGTGGTGTCGATTCATCCCTATCGTGCGGATGCGCGTGCGGCGCTGGCCAAATGGGCCGAGCGCGGCGTTTCCACCGTGGCCTGGCAGCCGTTGCGTCAGAATATTGACTTGACGGACGCGCGCACCGAGAAATTTTACCAG
Organism: Salinisphaeraceae bacterium; assembly: GCA_035301185.1. GTDB lineage: Bacteria > Pseudomonadota > Gammaproteobacteria > Nevskiales > Salinisphaeraceae > DATGUT01. Next base: position 518 of record DATGUT010000134.1, on the reverse strand, counting down.
GCCTTGGCCGCACATCACATGACACTGCAGCTGCCGGTGGGCTCGCTGACCACGTCCTATGCGCGCGAGCGCAGGCAAGTGCAGCCGCAGGCGTTACAGGCGGCGCTGCAGGCCGGTGTTTCGGTTGTCGTCGCCATCCGGGGCAACGGCGACAATGACGTTGTCGAGGCCGTCATGCGGCTGTTGCGTGGCCCCCATGCAGAGCAAGTGCAGGTCCTGCTGGCCGGGGCGCTGTCGCGATCCACGCTGGACAGCATCCTGTTGCCGCTGTTGCAGCATCCGCGACTGTACTCGCATTTTCTGTTTGCCAGCGACTATCCACGCTCGGCGGTCAACATGACAATTGACCTGCGGGCGCTGGCGCGCGCTGGTTTCATTCGCGCCGCCGATGTAGAGCCGCTGCGCGCCATTTATCAGCTCAACCCGCTGTTGTTCGTGTTTGTGACCATGCGCCATCTGCGCCTGCCACAAACACAGGTGCGGCTGGCCACGAGTGTATTCACCGCCGGCGTGAAGCA
>DATGUT010000133.1:0-10592 GCA_035301185.1 Salinisphaeraceae bacterium | reverse complement strand
CGTACGCTGCGCCGGCTGATCTTGACATCGCTGGCGGCGGTAAAGCCGGGGTTGGCGAACAGCTTGCGCTGCGTGAGCACCGCCATGTACAGTGCCCACAGGCAAAAATTGCGCAGTGCGGGCTGTCGCTCGGGCAGCAGCAGGATGTAGGCCAGCGCCTCATTGTCGTAGCCATGGAGAATGCCAAGCAGGCGCCGATAGCCGCGGGCAAAGCGTGGATCACCGGCCTGTACCGCCGCCAGATCCAGCCCTTCGTTGCGGAATATGTCGCGCGGCAACCAGCACACGCCACTGGCCCGATCTTCCCAAAAATCCTTCAGGATATTGGTCATTTGCAGGCACTGGCCGAAGGACAGGGCAAGCTGCATCAAGCGCGTCCGGCGGGGCGCAAGTTCGGGCGCATGGGCAATGAACAGGCGTGTCAGCAATTCGCCCACGCAGCCGGCAACCACGTAGCAGTACTCGCTGTGCTCGGCCAGGTTGGCAAGACCGGCCACGCTTTTCCTGCGTTGGAACGCAGCCATGCCGCGGCTCATCACGGTGACACAGTCGGCCAGGGCGGCCCGCTCCTCGGCCATGAATTTGGCCGTGATCGCGAGCACGCGTGGCGTTGCCTTGATCAGACGGCATTCATCAGCGCTGGCATGGGCAGCCACATGCGGCGCGAAAGCGCGGGCGAATGCGGCTGGATCTGCTTCATTCCTGACCACGGCAATGAATTGCTCGAAGAAATCCATTTGCGTCGTCGCCTCGAGGGCAACGGTGTCTTCAATGGTGTCAGTGATGCGGCACAACAGATAAGCGTTGCCAACCACCACCTGCAGTCGTTCCGGCAACGCGGGAATGGTCAATGCAAATGTGCGCGAAACTCGGGCGAGTAGTGCATGCTGCAGAGCGATTTCACTGTTACTTATGTCCATGCCCATTATTTCCTGTTCATGGCGCAGTGTTTCTTGATGGTCAGCTTAACGCTGCAGCGTGCCGCCGCTCAATCAGCGCATGTCGGTATTATCCCTACCATGCAAGGCTACCTTGCAGGGCCCATCTCAGATTATTCGGCGCCGGTGGCAGTGAACCAGGCCACGGCGTCGTGCAGGGCCATGGCTGCGGGGCGGTGAGTATAGCCCAGCTCCCGTTCCGCCCGGGTCGAGACGTAGTACATGGGCCGGCGTGCCATGGCGAGTTGATCACGGCTGAGCAGGGGCTGTGTGCGGCGCAGCCGGGCCCAGGTCTCGGCACACCAGGCAAGCGGCACCAGTGGGCGCGGCGCGAGCCTGATGCGTGGCGCCCGGCGCCCGGCATGCTGGGCGATGATTGCCAGTATTTCCCGCAGAGTGAGGTTGTCACCGCCGAGGATGTAGCGTTCGCCCGGGCGGCCATGCTCCAGTGCCAGGCGATGACCTGCGGCGACGTCGTCCACATGCACGACATTGAGGCCCGTGTCGATGTACGCCGGCATGCGTCCGCGCGCCGCGTCACGCACCATGCAGCCCGTCGGCGTGGGTTTCACGTCGCCCGGGCCGACCGGTGTGGAAGGGTTCACGATCACCACCGGCAGGCCCGTGTCCGCCACCAGGCGGCGGACTGCCTCCTCGGCCAGGAATTTGGAGCGCTTGTAGTGTCCGATCATGTTCTGCAGCCGCCCGGCGCAGGTTTCGTCGGCTGGCTGATGATCGGCGCGATCGCCAAGCGCGGCCACACTCGAGGTGTACACCACGCGCTCGATGCCGGCGGCGAGTGCCGCTTGCAGCAGGGCCAGCGTGGCGTCCACGTTCACCCGGTACATGGGACTTGGATCGCCGGGCACGAACAGACGGTAATCAGCGGCCACATGGGCCAGATGCGTGCAATCGGCAAGCGCCGCTGGAAAAATCTGCGGTTTGTTCAAGTCGCCGATGACGGTTTCGATGCCGGCGGCCTGCAAGGCGCTTTGCTGCGCTTCATCCCGGATCAATGCGCGCACCTGATAGCCGGCGGCGCGGAAGCTGCGGCTCACGGCGGCGCCCACGAAGCCGGTGACGCCGGTGATCAATATGCGTTTTGTCATGTCATGTTCGCCTGTTCCTGTTCTTCCTATAGGGATTAACACGTAGGAGGGCAGGGTTTTGCAGCAGGCCGCTTGCGCAGGCAATGCGCGTTATAGTCTAGGTGTTCACGCGACAACATTCTGATGCGGTGCGTAAACTCGAAGGACAAAGGCCATGGCCCAGCACGCGACGCCACAGCTTCATGCCTTGGCGATCAATGTTTCCTGCCATCGCGACGGCCCGGGTTCTGGCAGCCCATCGGAAGCAGCAGGATCATCCGGCCGTCTCCTGTGGATTGTCGCCGGAGCTGTACAAGCAGCACAAGCGATCCAGAGCTCACGGAGGTTGAAAGCATGTCCATACCAATCAGACAACAGGCAAAAGTCGCCAGCTACATTATCGGCAAGCGGCTCAAGGGTGAGAAAAAATATCCGTTGACGCTGATGCTCGAGCCACTGTTCCAGTGCAACCTCGAATGCCCCGGCTGCGGCAAGATTGACTACGAAAAAAACATCCTGCAGCAGCGCATGTCGCTTGCGGAATGCCTGCACGCGGCGGATGAATGCGGCGCGCCCATGGTATCGCTCGCGGGTGGCGAGCCGCTGGTGCACAAGGATGTCGATGCGATTGTCGATGGCCTCATCAAGCGCGGCAAGTACGTCTACCTATGCACCAACGCGATCCTGCTGGAGAAAAAGCTCGACCAGTTCACGCCGTCCAGCCACCTGACGTTCTCGGTGCATCTGGATGGCATGCGCGAGCGCCACGACGAGAGCGTGGATCGCGCGGGTGTGTTCGACAAGGCGGTGTCTGCCATCCGCGCCGCCAAGCGGCGCGGTTTTCGAGTCAACATCAACACCACCTTGTTCACCACCGCCGATCCCGACGAAGTGGCGGAATTCTTCAGTTTTGCCACCGATGAGCTGAAGGTCGATGGCATCACGTTTTCGCCGGGCTTTGCCTACGAGCATGCGCCGCGCCAGGATGTGTTCATGGGCCGGCGCCAATCCAAGGATCTGATGCGCAGGATCTTCACCAACAAGAAGCAGAACAAGCGCAAGTGGGCGTTGTCGCAATCGAGCCTGTTCATCGATTTCGTCTGCGGCAACCAAGGCTATCAATGCACCGCCTGGAGCATGCCGTGCCGCAACATATTCGGCTGGCAAAAGCCCTGCTATCTGCTGGTGGACGAGGGCTATGCCGAGACTTTCCAAGAACTCATGGAGGACACCGACTGGGACAGCTACGGCGTCGGGCGCAACCCCAAGTGCGCCAACTGCATGGCCCACTGCGGTTTCGAAGGCACGGCCGCCAACGACAGCTTTGCGCATCCACTGAAGGCGCTGTGGGTCAGCCTGCGCGGGCCGAAACTCACCGGTCCGTATGCACCGGATCAACCGATTCTGTACGACCAGGACAAGGCCGAGCAGCCCGACCTGCCTTTCCGGATCATAAAAAGGCATGAAAATTAGCATGCAATGAGCGCATTGGCTGGCATCGCGCTGCTGCTGTGGCTTGTGCTGCTGCTGTTGCCATGGCAGCCGTGGCGCTGCCGCGAACGATTGGAGCCGGCCGCAAAAGGCAGCAGGCCGGATGGCCGGGCCTTCACGGTGCTCATTCCGGCGCGCAACGAGGCCGATGTCATCGCCGCCACGCTCGCTGCGCTGGTCGAGGCCGCGCCCGACAATCCGGTGATCGTCGTCGATGATCAATCGACTGACGCCACGGCCAGCATTGTTCGCGCGCGCAGCACTGACAATGTCCGCCTGCTTGCCGGCACCGCACCTCCGGCCGGCTGGAGCGGCAAGTTATGGGCGCTGGAGCAGGGTTTGCAACAGGTCGAGACGCAGCATGTGCTGCTGCTCGATGCCGATATCCGCCTCGCTCCGGGCATGGCGCAAGCGCTGCTGCACAAGGCACGCGCAGGCCATGCATTGGTTTCCGTGCTGGCCGAACCCTGCTGGCAGGGTTTCTGGGCACGCTGGCTGCTGCCCGCCTATGTCTATTTCTTCAAGCTCATTTATCCGTTCGCACTGGTCAACAAGCCGCATGGTCCGATGGCTGCTGCGGCCGGTGGTGTGGCGCTGGTGGAGTGTGCAGCACTGCGCCAAAGTGGCGGTTTCGCCGCCTGGCGTGGTGCACTCATCGACGACTGCGCCATGGCGCGGCACCTGCAGCGTGCCGGCTATCATGGTTTCCTCGGGCTGAGTCATGGCGCGATCAGCATGCGCCGCCAGAACCTGCGCGCCATAATAACCATGGTCGCGCGCACCGCCTTCGTGCAATTGCATGAATCGTGGCGCATGCTTCTGGGTGTCAGCGCGCTCATGGCGCTGGCCTATATCGTACCCGTGGCTGTTGCCATCGGCTGTGCTGGCCTGGCGCGCGGACTCGGGCTGGCCACCTGGGCCTTGTTGGCCGCCAGTTACCTGCCGGTGCTGCATTATTATCGGTTCTCGTATTGGCGCAACCCACTCACTGCATTGTTGTTGCCGGCCGTCGCAGCCCTGTATCTTGGCATGACTTGGTTTTCGGCGTTGCGGGCATTGAGCGGCACCCGCTCCACGTGGAAAGGCCGCCATTACTGCTTGCCCGCGCGCAAGGAGCACGCAAGAAATGATAATAATGCGAAGCGTCGCCGCGGTTGACGACCCACGGCCGGATTCGCTCTGCAGACGCCATGGCGCGCGCTGCGCTGTGACAGCCGCGAGCCCGGCGCGGTGACATTTCGTTGGCTGCCCGACGCGGAACTGGACCCGCATCCGTGCCGAACCTGGATCGGGGCCTGCTGTTTCGATCTCGTCGTCACAGCGCTTTATCGCCTGCGGCTGATTTACCCGCCCGATTATCAATTGGTGCCGGGCATGCTCGTGGTGTCCAATCACCGACGCGATGCGGATGTGCCGTTGCTCGCTTCCGCGCTGTGCCAGCGCAAGGGCCTGCGACTGCGCTGGCCGCTGCCGTTCTGGGCCAGCCGCGAGGATTTGTTTCACCGGGGGTTTCTGCGCGAGTATCTGCACACTTGGCCGCGTCCGCTGCGCATCGCTGTGGGTTGGATTCCCCTGGCGCGACTGCTGCATGCCATGCGGGTGGAGCCGCTGCGGCGCGTGCGCGAATTCACTTTGGCTGAAGCCTTCGCAGATCTGGCCGCCACCGATGACGGCATGCATTGCCTGAACAGGCGCGGGCGTCAGGAGTTGAGCGCCAGTGATGCCGCCTTGGGCGCTGCCGCCAACTCGCCCATGCATCGGGTATGGGGGCTGCGACGCCTGCATGGCTCGGCCCGTGCCACGCTTGCCCCCGGATTCCGGGCCACCATAGACGCGCAGCTGGCGCGCTTTGCGGATCTGCTCGATGCTGGTCGCATAGTGTATTTTGCTCCGGAAGGCACAGTCTCGCAGGATGGGCGTTTCGGTCGGCTCCGCGCCGGCACCTGGCTGCTCGTGCAGCGCACCACGGCACAGCCGCCAATCCTGCCGGTGGCCTTGTCCTACGATGCGCTGCAGGCGGGCCGGTTGCGCGCGATCATCCATGTCGGCACTCCCATGACGGCTTACTGCGCCCATGATCGCCGCCGCTTTGATGGCATGCTGGAGAAGCAGATACGCCGGCTGTATCCGCTGAATGCCAGCCATCTTGCCAGCCGTTACCTGGTGGCCGGGCCAGCCACGTTCACGCGCGCAGAGCTTGCCTGCTGGTTCGCTCATGCACGCGAATGGCTCGCCGCTGCCGGCTGCATGCTGGACCCGCACCTGGCACGCGCCGATGCCGATGTCCTGGCCGGCAGGCGGCTTGGCTGGTTGCGGCGCCAACAACTGGTGACGCGCACCCAAGCCGGCTGGCGCAACTGCTGGCCGCGTGCCGCGCGCGCCGGCTGGCACAGCGCGGCCGCTACGGTGCGCTACTACGACAATGCGTTGCAGGATCATTTGCAGGCATTGTCAGCCGGCCTGGAACTGCGCCCATGAGCAGGCGCTCGGCTCTGCGCGCAGTGCTGCGCCCCAGCATCATTCTGCCGCTCTTGCTGTCGGCAGCACTGCTCGCCGTGGCCTTGAGCCTGGGTGATCTGGGCCAGGCACTGGGCCAGGTGCAAATGATCCCACTCCAGGTGCTGGCTTTTGCGCTGGGCCTGGCGGGCATTTATCTCGTGATCAAGTGCTGGCAGCTGAACCTGTTGCTGCGCCACACCAATCTGCATCCAGGCTGGCAGCGCCTGGTGCTTGCCTTTGCCGTCGGTGAACTGGCCTTGACGCTGCCGCTGGGCATTTTTGCTCAGAACTGGATGCTTTCGGCCACGGCCAAGGGCGAATCTTATTTCGGTCGCAGTTCTGCCGCCACCGTGGTCATGCTCATCGTCGAGACTCTGGTGGCCTTGCTCGTGCTCGCGGTCATCGGCATTCCGCGCTGGCCGCAATTGCAGCCCGTCGCGGCCTTGTTCGCAGCCGGCTTGTTGGTCTCGGGCTTCGTGGCCTTGCGCTTCGATTATCTGGTCGCGCGCCTGCCACAGGATTCCCGGCACAAGCTCGTGCGCATGGCCGTGGCACAGGTGCATGGCCTGGTGCGCGGCCTGCAGCGCATCTACCAGCCGCGCCTGCTGCTGATCTCCCTGGTTTCCAGCACGGCCTACCTGCTGGCGCTGGCCGTGGCCTTCCTGCTGGTCGGGCGCCACATGGGCATGCCGCACCTGGGCTTGCGTGAAGCGGCCACGATTTATGCCTTTTCCCTCACCGTGGTGCTCATGTTCGGTGGCCTGTTCAGCCAGATCGGGTTGGTCGAAGTGCTCGGCATCGGCGCGGCCCAGGCCTGGGGCCTGAGCCTCAGCGATGGCCTGGCCCTGATGTTGGGTTTCCGCCTGGTTTGGACCGGCGCCTTGTGGCTGATCAATCTGCCGCTGGTGTGCGTGTTGTGGCGGCGGCTGTGACTTGTAGAAAGCGGGCGCTGGACGCCGCGGCCGAGACGCGCGCCAGGCCGGGCGCGGCTTCGGCCCGGGCCAGATCGCGCACGATTTCGAGCTGTTCCTGGCGTACGCTCCAGATGCGCCCGCGAGCGCGATGGAAACGCGCCAGATACTCTTGTTCGCTCTGCCCCGGCGTGGGCACGAACAAGGCGCGCTTGCCCAATGTCGCCAGCTCCATCAGCGTGGTGTAGCCGGAGCGGCTGATGATGACCCGCGCGCGATTGAACATCGCCGCCTGCTGCTCGCGATCGAGATGGCCATGCACGACGGCACCGGCAACGCGGTATTGTTCGCCCGCCAGCTCGGGCAGCCCGCGGGTGACGACGATGCGCCCCTGCAGTTGGGGCAGGGCGGCCAGCACGCGCTGCTCGAACAGTGTGCGCTGTGGTTCGGGGCCGGAAATGGAAAAGAAATAATCGATGTCTTGTGCAACTTCGGGGCGCACCACATCGGCCAAAGGGCCAATGTAAACAAGCCGATCGCGGCCCCAGTCGAGGCGATTGCCATGGCCCAGATCGCCCGACAGGCCGCCGTCCTCGGCCAGATCCGGGATCAGGATTTGCCGGTAATTGCGCAGCAGGCGGCGCTGGCCCCATTCCACCAGCCACTCAATCCAGCGCAGGCGTCCAGGCACGATCTGGCGCAGCGAATGCGTGATGCAATAGCTCGGCACGCGGCGCGACCAAACGCCGAAGCGGCTGTCGGAGATCACCAGGTCGATGCCGCGTGCGGCCACCAGGCGCTCGGTCAGGCGTTGTTCCAGCCAAAAGCGCAGCCGGATGCGCGGCATGGCCAGCGTCATGCGAATATAAAACACGCCGCGCCAGCGACTCAGCGGCACCGGCATGTCGGTATAAGGGATGAACTCACAAGTGTCGCCCAGCTCCTGTTCGAGCAGACGCATACCCGGGCCCGGCTGCATCAGAATCGTGACCGCATCGCCACGTTCGAGCAGTGCGCGAATCAGCACCAGGCTGCGCACGGCGTGCCCCAGCCCCCAGTTTTGTACTGCGAAAAGAACCTGCCGTACCAAGTATTACTCCTAGTGTTGCTGGCTGCGTTGTCACTTGCACGAGCGCGGCTTGCAGCCGCTCTTGCCTGCTTTCGTTGGCGCGTCGTGGGCGGTGTAGAGTAACTTAAAACCCAAAGTTCTATTATGGGTTTAGCTTGTCAATCAAATACATGAGTCTGTTATTTTGAATTGAACAGAGATGCCGGGCCGAGCATGCAGCAGTTTGGCTTCATTCGATGATACATGGTGCAGCGGTCGGCAATTGCAAGTATAGGCGGCGTCAAGCCGATCGTGGTTCTGCTACGGTCGCGTGAGATTCTTACGCAACAGTGTCAATCACGCATGTGTACTTCATTACGGCGCCAAGCATGAGCAATTCGGCTCAGCAACGCATCCCGCGCCCATCGCTGCCGCTGCTGGCGTTCATGATGTCGCTGGGGCCGTTTGGCGACACTGAATACACGCCGGCCATGCCGGAGATCGCAAGGTCGCTGGATGTCGATTACAGCATGGTGCAGTTCACCATGGCATCGTATCTGATCGGCATGGCGCTCAGCGAGCTGTTCTACGGCGCACTGGCGGATCGCTTCGGGCGCCGGCCGGTCATGCTCGTCGGCGCCGGCATTCTCACCGCCGGCGCCCTGATCTGCCTGGTCAGCTTCTCCATCTGGCCGTTGATCGGCGGGCGCATGATCCAAGGTGTGGGCGCCACGGCCGGCGGGGTGATCGCCAAGGCGGCGGTGCGCGATGCCTTTGCCAGCGACCAGCGCGAGCGGGTGTATGCGCAATTGAATGCCGCCTTCGCGCTGGCCCCGGCAATCGGCCCGATTCTTGGCAGCATCATCGCGCAGAGTCTGGATTGGCATATCAATTTCGCCGTGCTCGCGGCGCTGTCCGCGCTGCTGTGGCTGTTGACCTGGCGCTATCTGCCGGAAACCAAGCCCAAGGTCAATGCGCGTGCATTGCAGCCGGCACGCCTGTGGCGCAGCTACAAGCGCCCGCTGGCGGCGCCGGATTTCCTGTTCTACGCCGTGCTCGGCGGCTGCTGCATCGGCGTGGTCTATACCGCGCTCATCGGCGCGCCGGATCTGGTGCTCAATGTCCTTGGCATGGGCACGTTTGCGATCATCATCGTGGCGCTCGCGGTATTGATCGGCTTCGCCAGTGGCGCCGGGCTGTGCGCCTGGCTGAGCAAGCGGCTGCGGGATCTGTACCTGTTGTCCGCGGGGCTGGGCGTGCTGCTGGCCGGCTCGTTTGCGTTGCTGGCCGTGGCGCTGGTCGTCGGCGAGCAGGGTACGCTGGCCATGTATTTGACGCCGATCGGCTTTTGTTTTTTCGGTGTCGGCCTGATCGTGCCGGTGAGCACGGCCAACGCCATGGCACCATTCAATCGCATCGCCGGCGCGGCATCCTCGGTGCTTGGTTTCACCCGCATGGGCATCGCCGCCATCGGCACCATCGCCATGAGTCTGCTGCACCAGAGCAGCGTCTATGACATGCCGATCGTGTTTCTGGGCCTGTCTGGCCTGGCCAGCGTTATCTTTGTGGCCTATGTTGCACTGCGCGGACTGACGCCGGCCAAGTCCAGGTCCTGAGAGATTCTTGTGCCCACCGCGCGATAGGTGGCGGCCACGCCGACGATGGCGCCGCCCTGCACCAGCAGCAGCTCGCGGAAGCGCTCACACAGCTCGCCGGCGTTGGGCGGGCGCAGAAACAGCGGCTCGCCGAGGCGCAGCTCGCCTGGGTAGCAGACCGGGAGATGGCCTTCGCCGCCGGCATACGGGTAATCCAGAGTCGCGCCGTGGGGCAGGAATGGCTGCGGCAGGCCCGCCTTGGCGAATGTAGCGGCGGTGTTGTAGCCGCCGCCCAGACAAACATACAGGTCATGGGCCGGCCGGCGCATGACTGCCGCCACGAAGCCGGCCGCGGGGGGACGAGCGGCGCTGCTCCGGCTGACCGCGGGCGCGAACAGCGCCGCGCCGACGGTGATTTCGCTGATGGCATGATCCGCGGCGTTGGCTTCGATGCCGGTTCCGCCGTCAGCAGCGCCGCCGCCATCACCACCGAACAGCTCTGGCGTGTAGCCCGCGGCGGCGAGGCGCTCGGCGACGCTGCGCCGCCGCTCGTGCAGGCGCCGCTGCGCGCCGGCGCGCAGCCGCTGTGGCTGGCGGCGGGCGCGCTGGGTGTCGAACGCGAGCACACCTCGAAACTGCAAGTGCGCGTGTTCATCAAGCACGGCCAGCAATGCGAGCAGGTCATCACTGTTGCGCAGCGGCGAGCGGCGGCTGTTTTTGGCCGCCGACAAATCCACTTCCATGCATACCGGCAGCATGATGTCGGCGCGTTTTGCCGCCGCCGCCAGACAGCGCAGATGCGCCGGCGTATCCGCCGTCATGGTAATGCTGCAGCCATCGGCAATGGCTGCACAAACATGCTCGATGGCTGCGCCCTGCAGGGTCGGATACGCCACCAGCAGGTCGTCGAGCTCCCATTCGCGGGCCAGGTAAACAGCCTCGTAAGCAGTGGCGCACTTGACACCTTGAAAGCGGATGTTCGAGCGCAGCACCCGATCGATCACGGCCGGGCAGCGCAGCGC
>DATGUT010000132.1:0-6373 GCA_035301185.1 Salinisphaeraceae bacterium | reverse complement strand
GTCGATTTCGCCAGCGAGGTGTCGGTGGTCGCCGCCCGTGGTCTCGATGGCCAGTTTGCCCATTATGGCGTGGTGGAGAATCGCCATCGCAATCATATTCTTGATGTATCCATTGCCGATGCCGCGCTGGATGCGCAGGTCGTCGACCGAGCCATCTACGTCGCACGCGAGATCCTGGAGGCGTTGGCCGTGGTTGGCGTGCTGTGCGTCGAGTTCTTCGTCGAGCACGACGGCACGCTGCGAGTCAACGAACTGGCGCCGCGTCCGCACAACTCCGGGCATTTCTCCATCGATGCCTGCGCCAGCAGCCAATTCGAGCAGCAGTTGCGCAGCGTTTGTGGCTTGCCGTTGGGCGACACCACGCGCCTGGCGCCTGTCGCCATGGTCAACCTGCTGGGCGACTTGTGGCACGAACAAACACCGGACTGGGCCGCGGCTCTCGCCGATCCCCGCGTCAAGCTGCATTTGTATGGCAAGCAGGATGCCCGCCCGGGGCGCAAGATGGGCCACTTGACCGCCTTGGGCGATGATCGCGCCGATGCGCTGCACCGTGCCCTCCAGGCCCGCGAACGCCTGCTCACTGCGCACGGCTGAGCAAATCCATTGCCTGCAAATACCTTATCGAAGACGAACACCATGACGGAACTGCAACACGAGCACTCAGGCAGCAACGCTGAAACATCTTCCTGCATCGACATTGCCCGCCAATTGGGTGACACTGTGGCACGGCTGCAATTCAGCTCGCCGAGCCATGTCTATAATCCGCTGCAGTATGCATGGCCGGCACATGAGCAGTATTTGCAGCGATACGGGATGGTAAGCGGGCGCGTGCTGCTGGTCGGCATGAACCCCGGGCCCTGGGGCATGGCCCAGACCGGCGTGCCGTTTGGCGATGTGATCATGGCGCGCGACTGGCTCGGCATCGAGGCGCCGCTGCAGCCGCCGCTGCCTGAACAGCATTCGAAATATCCCATTGCCGGCTTTGCCTGCACTCGGCGCGAAGGCAGTGGCCGCCGCCTGTGGGGTTGGGCGGAGCAGCGCTTCGGCACACCAGAGCAGTTTTTCGAGCGCTTTTTCGTGTGGAATTACTGCCCGCTGCTGTTCATCGGCAATGGCCGCAATCTGGTGCCGGGCAAGCTGAAACAAGACGAACGCAAGCCGCTGCTCGCCGCCTGCAACAAGGCGCTGGAACAATTGCTGCAACTCAGCCGGCCGGCAGCCGTCGTCGGCATCGGCCGCTGGGCACAAAGCCGCGCGCGCGAGGCGGCGGGCGAGCACTATCCGGTGAGCTACCTGCATCATCCGAGTCCGGCCAACCCGGCAGCCAACCGCAACTGGCCCGAGATGGCTGCACAGGCGCTCGCGCCCTGGCTCGAGTAAGCGCCGTTTCGTGTGCAATGGGCAGCGCCCATAACTGCTAAAATCGCCGCAGCTCGACCACGGGTTCCCTCACCCCGCGCAAAAAGGATGAGTCCATGAATTTCGCCACTCCCCGCCAACGCATGCGCCTGATTGCCGCCCTGGCGACGCTGCACGTCGTCATCATCGCGGCCAGCAATTACCTGGTGCAAATACCGTTCACGGTGGCCGGCATCAACGGCACTTGGGGCATTTTCAGCTATCCGTTCGTGTTTCTGGCCACGGACCTGACGGTGCGCTTCTTCGGTGCGGCGCCGGCGCGGCGCATCGTGTTCCGCGCCATGTTCCCGGCGCTGGCCGCATCCTATTTGTTTTCGGTGCTGTTCGAGCGCGGCGCTTTTGCCGGCTGGCAGGCGCTGCTGGTGGCGGATGTTCTGGTGCTGCGCATCGTGCTTGCCAGCTTCCTGGCCTACTTGTTCGGCCAGCTGCTGGATATTTTTGTATTCAAGCGCCTGCTGCGCCAGCTGCGTTGGTGGATCGCGCCCACGGTGTCCATGACGCTCGGCAACCTGCTCGACACGCTGGTGTTTTATGCCATCGCCTTTGCTGGCGGCAGCGATGCCTTCATGGCCGCGCATTGGCCAGCCATAGCGGCTGCCGATTACAGCTTCAAGCTCATCGTCTGCATCAGCTTTTTCGTACCCCTGTACGGCGTGTTCCTGAACTGGCTGCAGCGGCACCTGTTGCTGCTGACCGACAGCGAGCAGGAATCCTTGGCAACCGCGCCGCGGTGATTGTGACCACGCCCTAATGGACAAGCGCCGCGGCACTGAGTACTGTGGCACGCTTTACAATACTGCTTTTCAGCTTTCGGGAGCGTCATGACCATCCAGGCAACCTTGCACACCAACCGCGGACCGATTCATTTGCAGCTGTATGCCGACAAGGCGCCGCTGACCGTGGCCAATTTCGTCAACCTGGCGCGGCGCGGATTCTACGACGGCCTGCAGTTTCATCGCGTGATTGCCGATTTCATGGTGCAGGGCGGCTGCCCGGAAGGCAGCGGTCGTGGTGGGCCGGGTTATCGCTTCGAGGACGAATTCGACCCAAGCCTGCGCCACGACCAGGCGGGCACGCTGTCCATGGCCAATGCCGGCCCCGGCACCAACGGCAGCCAGTTCTTCATCACCCACGGGGCAACGCCGTGGCTGGATGACAAGCACAGCGTCTTCGGCGCCGTGGTGGCGGCAAACGACCAGCAGGTCGTGGATGCCATCAGCCAAGGTGATCGCATCGACGAAGTCACGCTCGAAGGCGCCGTCGACGACGTGCTCGAGGTGCAACGCGAACGCGTGGCCGAATGGAACAAGGTGTTGGACGCGCAGCGCTGAAGCCGCCGCCGTAGAGCGCCCAACCTGCCGGCGGCGCCATGAGGGGGAGCGCATGAGCGCATTTTTGCTGCTGTTCGGCTGCCTGGTGCTGGGCGCGCTGGTGGCGCATTGCGGCAAGCCGCCCGCCAACATGGCCCGAGGGTTGAACTGGTGGGTGCTGAACATTGCCCTGCCGGCGCTGGTGCTGCAAATGATCCCGCAGCTCGAGTTCGACCCCGAGCTGTGGTATGCCGTGGCCGTCCTGTGGCTGACGTTCATCGGCGCCTGGCTGGTTTTCGGCACGCTTGGGCCACTCTTGGGCTGGTCGCGGGCACGCACGGGCTGTGTCATCCTGGTCACCGCCCTGGGCAACACCACGTTTACCGGCTATCCTCTGATCCTGGCCTTGCGCGGCAAGGAGGCCCTTGGCGTGGCCGTGGTCAGCGATCAGCTGGGCAGCTTCGTCCTGCTGGTGTCGCTGGCGGTGGTGGTTGCCTCGCTGTACGCGGGGCGCACGCCACAGCCCGGTTTGATCATCCGGCGCGTGTTCACGTTTCCGGCCTTTGTGGCGTTGTTGCTGGCGATCGGCGTCAATGTTGCCGGCGGCTGGCCGCCGCTGGTCAGCGACGCGCTGGCGCCGGTTGGTGCCACCCTGACCCCGGTGGCGCTGTTTTCCGTCGGTCTGGATTTTCGTTTTCGACGCGAATCGCTGCGCCTGCTGAATGTCGCCAGCCTGGCCTGGGGCTGGAAGCTGGTGGCCGCGCCGGCGCTGGCCTGGCTGCTCGCGCTCGCCACTGGTGTCAGCGGCCAGATCATGCATGTCGGCGTGCTGCAGGCAGGCATGGCGCCGATGGTTTCGGCCGCCATCATGGCGCAGGAATACGAGCTCGACGGTGCCCTGGCGAACACCATCCTCACCATTGGCATCGTGCTGTCGCTGATCACCGTGCCCCTGCTCAATGTTTTGCTTGGCTAAGCCAAAGCAGCGAAATCTGTACAATAAAGCCTCACTTCACCGTTGGTTTTGTTCATGAGTCATCCGCACACACGCGCCGTCCACGCCGGACGCGAGGATTTTGCCGAGCTCGGGGTTCATGCTCCGCCGATCGATTTGTCCACCACTTATCCCGTATATGATCTGGAGCAGGGCACAGCCAGCTTTGCGGATCTGGTGGCCGGCAAGGCCGAGGCAGGCAACTCGATTTACGCCCGGCTGCACAATCCCACCGTGGCCCGCTTCGAGCGCGCGCTGGCCGAACTGGAGGGCTGCAGCGACGCGGTGGCGTTTGCCTCGGGCATGGCGGCGGCGACGGCCTGCCTGCTGGCGGCGCAGGCGCATGGCAAGCACATCCTGGCCATGCGGCCGCTGTATGGCACGCATGATCATCTGCTCGAGACGGGGTTGTGCGGCCTGCCGGTGCACTGGACCACGAGCGCGACGCTGGCCGACGACGTGTCTGCCGACACGGCGCTGGTGATCATCGAGACCCCGGCCAATCCGAACCTGGATCTGGTTGATATCCAGAAGGTGGCGGCGACTGCCGGCCAGGTGCCGGTCATGGTCGATTCCACCTTCGCCACGCCGGTGCTGCAGCAGCCGGCGCAGCTCGGCGCCAAGCTGGTGCTGCACAGCGCCACCAAGTTTCTTGGCGGTCATGGCGATGTCATCGCCGGGGTGGTGGCCTGCGACGCGGACTGGGCGGCCGCATTGCGCCAGATTCGTGCCGCCACCGGCGGCCTGTTGCATCCGCTGGCGGCGTATATGCTGCATCAGGGCTTATCCACGCTGCCCCTGCGGGTGGAGAAGGCGCAGGAAAATGCCATCGTGCTGGCCGAGCGCCTGGCCAATCACGACGCCACCAGCAAGACCTTCTACCCCGGCTACGACACGGTGGCGAATCCGCATCTCGTGGCCCAGCAAATGCAGGGGCCGGGCACGCTCATCAGCTTCGATCTCAAGGGCGGGCACGCGGCGGCGGCCCGGCTGATGCGCAAGGTCAGGATCGCGACACCCGCGGTCAGCCTTGGTGCGGTGGATACCCTGGTACAGCACCCCGCCGGCCTGACTCACAGCATGTTGGATGCCGAGGCCATGGCGCAGGGTGGCATCACGCCGGGCCTGATCCGGCTCTCGGTCGGCATTGAGCACGTCGAGGATTTATGGCGCGACCTGGAGCAGGCGCTGGCAGAATAGCAGCCAGCTTGCTCCAGAGCGAGCCGGCCAGCGCCAGCTGCTCGGCTCGCGGCTTGACCATGCGGCTATGATTCAGCCGCCGGCAGCGTCATCCGCTGGTGCGCCATCGTCGAACCAATGGCGGCAGTGGCCGTAGCCTTCCTGCTCCAGCTCCGCCAGCGGAATGAAGCGCAGCGCGGCGGAGTTGATGCAATAGCGCAGGCCGCCATGCTGTGGTGGGCCGTCGGGGAAGACGTGGCCCAAGTGGCTGTCGGCATGGCGTGAGCGCACTTCGGTGCGCACCATGCCCAGGCTGTCGTCGCGCTTCTCGGTGAGCGTGTCGTCGGCCACGGGGCGGGTGAAGCTGGGCCAGCCGCAGCTGCTGGCGAACTTGTCGCGGGAGGTGAACAGCGGCTCGCCGGAGACGATGTCGACGTACAGGCCGGGCTCGTCATGCGCGTTGAACTCGTTGGCGAAGGGCGGCTCGGTGGCGTCTTCCTGGGTGACCCGGCGCTGCAACGGCGTGAGCCGGGCGATGGCTTCCTCGGTTTTGCGATATGCGGTCATGGTAGTGCTCTGTCTTGGATAATCTGGGTCATATAAAAAATGCTCAGGGCGCGCCCTGCATGCCCGTAACCTCGGCCAGGATTTCGAACGAGCGCACGCGCGCCGCATGCTCGAAGATATTGTTGGTCACGATCAGCTCGTCCGGCTGGTGGCGCTCGATGAAGGCCTCGATGCCGGCCTGCACGGTGTCCGGACTGCCGACCACGCTGCAGGCCAGGGCCTGCTCGATGCTGTGTTTCTCCAGCGGCTGGCAAAAGCTTTCGATGTCGTCGATCGGCGGCGGCACGCGTCCCGGCCGGCCGCGCCGCAGGCTGATGAACATTTGCTGCTGGCTGGTGAACAGGCGCTGCGCTGCGGCATCGGTTTCGGCGGCCACCACATTGAGCCCGAGCATGGCGTTGGGTTTTTGCAGGGCGTCCGAGGACTGGAAATCGCGTCGGTAGGCGGCCAACGCCTCGTCCATGGCCGCGGGCGCGAAATGCGAAGCGAAGGAATAGGACAAGCCCAGATGCGCAGCCAAGGCGGCGCTGAACAGACTCGAACCCAACAGCCACACTTCGGCATCGGCGCCTTCGCCGGGCACCGCGCGCACCGCCTGCTCGGGGGCGGAGGGCCGGAAGAATTCCAGCAGTTCCACCACGTTGTGCGGATACTCGTCGGCGCCTCGGAAGTAGCGGCGCAGCGCCTGTGCGGTGGCCTGGTCGGTGCCGGGTGCGCGCCCGAGGCCAAGGTCGATGCGCTGCGGATACAATGCCGCCAGCGTGCCGAATTGTTCGGCCACCTGCAGCGGCGAATGATTCGGCAGCATGATGCCGCCGGCGCCGACGCGCATGCGCGTGGTGGCGCCGGCGACATGGCCGATCAGCACCGCCGTGGCCGAGCTGGCAATGCCGGGCATGTTGTG
>DATGUT010000131.1:0-2900 GCA_035301185.1 Salinisphaeraceae bacterium | reverse complement strand
TACGCGCACGACGCTCACCAGCCTGCCGGTGCGCCTGCTCATGTGGAACATGTCGTTTCATGCCGAGCATCATCTCTACCCGGCAGTGCCGTTTCATGCGCTTGCCGAGCTGCATCACGACGTGCGGGCACGGTTGCAAGTGATCGCCCTTGGCTATCCGGCGGCGCATCGGGACATTCGCCGGCGCCTGCGGCGGCCCTGACGCGTTCAGTTGGTGCTCGCCGCGTCCGAAGCCTGCAGCAAGCCTTGCTGCTTGGCCCACTCATGGGCGACCTCTTTCGGGTCGCGCTGGTCGATGATCACGGCGCGATTCATCTGCTGCAGCGCTGCCGTGGTCAGCTGTGCCGAAATCGTGTTCAGCGCTTGCCGTATCTCCGGCGTCAACGCGGCTTTGCGAATGACCGGCACCAGGTTCTCCGCGGCAATCAGATCGCGGTCATCGCGCAGCACGAGCCAATCGTTGGCCGCGATAATGCCTTGCGTGGTGAAGAACAGGCCGACGTCGATGCTGCCATCCTGGAGTGCGGCCGTAGTCAGTGGGCCGCCGGCATCGAGCGAGCGCATGTTCTTGAACTGCACGCCATAGACTTCCTCGAAGCCGGGCAGCCCGATGCGCCGCGTGCGCAGTTCCGGCGGGCCACCGAGAATCAGCTCCGGTGCCACTCCCTTGAGGTCGGACAGGGTTTCCAGATCGTGGCGCTGCGCCGTTTCCCGGCGCACGACAAACGCATCCTTGTCCTGCGCCTCGGCCGGCTCGAGCATGACCAGTTCTTCGGGCAACGCCTTCGCGGCAGCTGCATACACCGCCTCTGGTGTGATGGCGCTGTCCACGGCTTGTTCGCCCCTGGTCAGATAATCCAGCATGGAGCCGGTGTATTCCGGCAGTACATCGATCTCGCCCGCCAGCAGTGCCGCGAACACCACCTCGCGCGCGCCGAGATTCAAGCGCAGCCTGACCGCCACATCGCGGGCCTGCAGCACGTCGGCATAAACATGCGCAAGGATCAGCTGCTCGGGAAAATTGGTCGAGCCGATGACCAGCGGCTGCGCGGCCGCCTGCAATGGCGCCGAGACCAGGCCGAACAATGCGGCGACAAGAAAAACCAGCAAGCGGGTGCAACGTTTCATGACTCGTTCTCTATCTTATTGACATGCGAGCCAAGCCTAATCAAGCACCAGGCACAACACAACAGCCGCGCTCAGGTATTGTCCCGACTGTTTGCGCCGCAGACGTCATGCATCAGCAGATTGCACGGCTGCGAGCCACTGCTCGACGCGAGCCACCGGATCAGCCGCCTGCAGCACATCGGTGCCGGCGGCGAGTGCGATTAAGCAACCTCCCCTGTAAATTCGCTATCCTGATGCTGACATATGCGGTCATGATTGTGTACGAGCCTCAGCTATCCTCAGCCATGGGCAATAAAGACATACTATTTCGGCCTACTTTTTGTCATTCCCCGAGCGGCTCATATTGATGAGACCTCATTCTAACCCTTCCACCCTGATTTTGGCGCGGAAGCGCGCAAAGTCCTTGGTGTTATGCGTGACCAGCGCCGGGATGTCAAAGGCGATCATGGTGGCGACAAGGTTGGCATCGTGGGTTTGTTTGCCGCCGATGGGTGTGCTGGCCACGAGTTGGCAGAGGGCCTCGGTGACGGCGGCGGTCTCGTCCGCTATCTCGAACTGGTCGAGAAACAGCCTGACCTGCTCCAGCACCGTTGTGCGCGGCAAGTTAGCGAAGGTCTGCGGGCGAGTCATCAGCGCCAGATACTCGCGCAACACTTGCCGGCTGATCCACAGCGGCCGGCCAGCCTCGCGAGCGGCCCTGATCACGCTCAGTGCAGCCTGATGCTGCGGCGCCTCCATTACATTGGCATAAACCAATACATTGGTATCGACAAACAGGGCCAGAGCAGGATTGCCGGCTTCAGCGCTCGTCGTCGCCATACAGCGCTTCGCGGCGCAGGCTCAAGCCGTTCGGCCATTCCCCCACGCTTATTGTGGGGAAGGAAAATTTTTCAGGGGGATTGTCGCTTGCCCGATGTTGCCGATGCATGCGCAGAAAATCGACAAAATCCTCCACCTCGGCGATTTGCTCGGCGGGTAACTTCTGGAGCTTGTCCATCAAGGCCTGCATCTCGCCAGTGTGGTCAACTCGCATGGTAGTCTCATTTGGCCGCTGATCCGTTGTATGTGTCATTTTACCATTGCCATCGTGTTACGGTTTGCTTGCGTATCCTCGTGTTTCGACGCGGCACAAGAAAACCAGCGAGTGGGTGCAGCATTTCATGTCCCATTCTCTATCTTGTTGGCATGCAGGCCAAAGTTAAACAGGCTTCATGCACAACACAACAGCCGCGACCAGATATTGGCGCTCATGACTCGCGCAGCAGGCGTCATGCATCAGCAGACTGCACGGCTGCAAGCCATTGGCCGACGCGAGCCACCGGATCAGCCGCCTGCAGCACATCGGTGACGACGGCGACGCTGTCCGCGCCGGCGGCGAGCACAGCGGGCGCACGCTCCGGCGTCAATCCTCCGATGGCTACCAGCGGCGTCGTGCCCACCAGCTCTTTCCAGCGGCTGACGCGCGCCAACCCCTGCGGCGCCCATTTCATCTTCTTCAGTTTGGTTGGATATACCGGCCCCAGAGCGACGTAGGCCGGCGCCAGCGCCAGCGCGCGCTGCAGCTCGGCCTTATCGTGCGTGGACAGGCCGTAGCGCACACCGGCGCGGCGCAGGGCAGCGAAATCGGCCGTGTCCATGTCCTCCTGGCCCAGATGAACGAAGTCGATGCCCAGCTCCAGCGCCAGCTGCCAATAGTCGTTCAGAATCAGTTGCGCGCCATGTTCAGCGCAGCACTGCTGCGCCTGTTTCGCCTGGCGGCGGTACTCGGCCAT
>DATGUT010000130.1:0-3969 GCA_035301185.1 Salinisphaeraceae bacterium | reverse complement strand
TAAGTAATGAAAATACGTGGCCAAGTCGCGATGGTGATGAACCTCGACAAGTGCATCGGCTGCCATACCTGTTCGGTGACCTGCAAGAACGTCTGGACCTCGCGCAAAGGCATGGAATATGTCTGGTTCAACAACGTCGAGACCAAGCCCGGCATCGGCTATCCCAAGGACTGGGAAAACCAGGAGCGCTGGAAAGGCGGTTGGCGGCGCAAGAAAAACGGCAAGCTCGTGCCCCGGCAAGGCGGGCGCCTGGCCGTGCTGGCCAATATCTTCGCCAACCCCTACCTGCCGGAAATCGACGATTACTACGAACCATTCACCTTCGACTACGAAAACCTGCACACCGCGCCGGAGCTGGAGACGGCGCCGGTCGCCCGGCCAATCTCGCTGGTGTCGGGGCGCACCATGGAAAAGGTCGAATGGGGGCCCAACTGGGAAGAGATCCTGGGCGGCGAATTCGAAAAGCGCAAGCAGGATTACAACTTCGAGGACGTGCAAAAGGATATTTACGGGCAGTTCGAAAAGACCTTCATGATGTACCTGCCGCGCCTGTGCGAGCACTGCCTGAACCCGACTTGCGTCGCCTCGTGCCCGTCCGGCTCCATCTACAAGCGCGAGGAAGACGGCATCGTGCTCATCGACCAGGACAAGTGCCGCGGCTGGCGCATGTGCATCTCCGGCTGCCCGTACAAGAAAATCTACTACAACTGGGTGTCCGGCAAGGCCGAGAAATGCACGTTCTGTTATCCACGCGTCGAAGTGGGCCTGCCCACCGTGTGCTCGGAGACCTGCGTCGGACGCATCCGCTACCTGGGTGTGATCCTGTACGATGCCGATCGCATCCAGGCAGCCGCCGCTACCGAAAACGAGCACGATCTGTACCAGGCGCAGCTGGACGTGTTCATGGACCCGCACGACCCGGAAGTCCAGCAGCAGGCGCTGGCCGACGGCGTCGCGGAAGAATGGCTCGAAGCGGCGAAGAAATCCCCGGTCTACAAGATGGCGGTGGACTGGAAGATCGCCTTCCCGCTGCACCCGGAATACCGCACGCTGCCCATGGTGTGGTACGTGCCGCCGCTGTCGCCGATTTCCGCGCATGCCAACACCGGTGGCGTCGACAGCGACGAATACGGCCTGCCGGACGTCGAATCGCTCAGCATCCCGGTGCGCTATCTGGCCAATATGCTGACCGCCGGCAACGAGCCGCCCATCGTCAGCGCGCTGGAGCGCATGATCGCCATGCGTGCTTGGTTCCGCGGCCAGCAGCTGGGCCAGACGCCGGACCCGGCCATCCTGACCAGCGTCGGGCTGGACGTACCCACCGCCAAGGCCATGCATCGCTACCTGGCGATCGCCAATTATGAAGATCGCTTCGTGATCCCGACGGTACATCGCGAAAAAGCGCACGATGCCTACAAGATCCGTGGCGGTTGCGGCTTCACCTTCGGCAACGGCTGTGACGGCATCGACGCCAAGGCGGGCCTGTTCGGCGGCAAGATGGGCCGACGCAAGGTGGCCCCGATCCGCGCACTCGACGACGCCGATTAACCCTGGCCCCGAGCAACCGAGTTCCCCATGCCCTTGTTCCGCAATCCAACCCTGCTGCTGCGCGCCCTGTCCGCCCTGTTGACGTACCCGGATGCCGAATTGCGTGCCGCCATGCCGGAGATAAGGGACGCGATCAACGCGAGCCGCGCCCTCAAGGCACAGCACAAGAAGGACTTGCACGCGCTGGCTGACGAAATTGCCGACAGCGAGTTGCTGGCCATGCAGGGGCGTTATGTGGATTTGTTCGACCGCGGCCGGCGCACCTCGCTGAACCTGTTCGAGCATGTCCACGGCGACGGCCGCGCGCGCGGGCCGGCCATGCTGGAGTTGCGCCAGCGCTATCTGGACTCCGGCATGGAACCAGCGAGTCACGAGTTGCCCGATCACCTGCCGTTGCTGCTGGAATACCTGAGCTGCTGCCGGCTGGCACAAACTCGCGACACCATCGGTGAGATGGCACACATTCTGCGCCTGCTGGGCAATACCCTGCTGAAAAGGCAAAGCCGCTATGCAGCCGTGATGGCGGCCCTGCTGCACATCGGCCGCGAACAGGGGCTGGATGCCAACGCCCGCGTGCCACCGCCGGAAGACATCGACCGCGAATGGGAACAAAAGCCTGCGTTCGCGCCACCCGACCCGGATCCGTCGGTGGTTGCGCCGCAAAAACATTACCGCTGACGACGCCCAGGAGATTTGTCATGACCACGCTGCCTTCGGGCCTGAATCAATTTCTATTCGGCATTTATCCCTACATCTGTTTGGCCGTGCTCTTTCTCGGCAGCCTGGTGCGCTATGATCGCGAGCCCTATTCATGGAAAAGCGATTCGTCCCAAACCTTGTACCTTGGCCACTTGCGCTGGGGCTCGAACCTGTTCCACTACGGCGTCATCATCGTCATATTGGGCCACTTCGTCGGCTTTTTGATGCCCGAGCCCATCGTCCTGGCCCTGATGAGCCCAACTGCACACATGCTGCTGGCCATGGTGGTGGGCGGCATCGCCGGTGTCATCGCCATCATCGGCGCCACCATTCTCGCTTACCGGCGCCTGTGTTTTCGCCGCGTGCGCGCCAACAGCCGCCGCTGGGATGTCGCCATCATCGTCATGCTGTGGCTGCAACTGGCGCTCGGCATTGCCACGGTGCCTTTCTCCGCGCAGCACATGGGTGGCGCGGAATTTGAAATCCTCGTGCATTACGTGCAGTCGGTCGTGTTCTTCAATGGCAGCGGCGCCAACGCAGAGCTGATGCAGGGCACGGCCATGGTGTACAAGCTGCACATCCTGCTGGGCTTCACCATTTTCCTGGTGTCGCCGTTCACGCGCATGGTGCACATCTGGAGTGGTGTCGGCGCGCTTGCCTATTTGACCCGCCCTTATCAGCTCATGCGCAAGGACACCCGTTCCGTCAACCCGCTGAAATGAAATGAAAGTCAACGGCATCAGCATAGACGACACGGCCTGGGGCACGCCGCAAATGGCTGCGGTTCACGAGCTTTTGCGCCAGCGCGCGCTGGCCCTGGAGCTGATAACCGACGACGCGGATGACGATCAGGTCAACGACGCCATCGAGACCGTGCTGGCCGACGAGGTTCGCGTGCCCGAACCGACCACCGCGGAATGCCGGCGCTGGTACGAGGCCAACCTGTCGAAATACCGCAGCGGCGAGCTGGTCCACGCCCGGCACATCCTGTTCCAGATCACCCAGGGCACGCCGGTGTTGGCGGTTCGCTCCGTGGCCGACGCCATGCTCATGGAAGTGCGCGCCAATCCAGACGTATTCGAGGAACGCGCCCGCGACAAATCCAACTGCCCGTCCGGCGCCCAGGGCGGCCAGCTCGGCCAGTTGCAGCGCGGCAGCACCGTGCCGGAGTTCGAAAAGGAAGTCTTCGCCGGCGACACCATTGGTGTCCTGCCCAAGCTGATCCAGACCCGGCACGGTTTTCACATCGTCTCCGTGGACCAGCGCATTGCCGGCGAACAATTGCCGTTTGCAGCCGTAGCCGAGCAGATTGCCGACGAACTGCGCCGCATCAGCGAAGAACGCGCGCTGACGCAATACATCCGCATGCTCGCCGGCAGCGTCGAAATCGAAGGTGTGGACCTGGACGCGGCCACGTCGCCGCTGGTGCAATAGCAGGATCCCGACCGGGCGGGATCAGGCGCGCGCTTCGCAGCGCCTACCAGCCCCGGCAGCAAACATTCATTCGCCGGGCTCGAACTCCACCAGTTCGGCGCCGGCTTCCACCTGCTCACCTTCCGCGCAGTGGTAGGCCACCACGCGGCCGGCCGCGGGTGCGGCAATGGTCAACTCCATTTTCATGGCTTCCATGATGACCAGCGGCTCGCCTTTCTCCACGCTGGCGCCGGCGGCCTGGCTCAGGGATACGATGCGCCCGGGCATGGGCGCGGTCAGCTCGGACTG
>DATGUT010000129.1:0-3365 GCA_035301185.1 Salinisphaeraceae bacterium | reverse complement strand
AGAGATCGAAGGCTATATTGCCGATCGCCTGATGGAAGCGCTGTGGCGCGAGGCCCTGCACCTGGTCAACGACGGCGTGGCCACGACCGAGGAAGTGGATGCTGCCGTGGTGTATGGTGCGGGCCTGCGCTGGGCGCTGATGGGCACCTTCCTGACCTTCCACCTGGCCGGCGGCGACGAAGGCATGCGCCACATGTTGGCGCAGTTCGGCCCGGCATTGAAGCTGCCGTGGACCAAGCTGGAAGCGCCCGAGCTGACCGACGAGTTGATCGAGCGCGTCGTCGCCGGTTGCGAGGCGCAGGCGGCAGGCCGCAGTATCGAGCAGCTGGTGGAGCGCCGCGATGAGTTTCTCGGCCGCCTGCTCGACCTGGTGAGCGAATACTGGCCCGAAAACGAAGGCTTGACGGGGAGAATCTGATGGCGAATGCATTGCTGCGACTGTATGAAAGCATCGTCCCGGCCGCCTGGGTCGACTACAACAGGCACATGAACGATGCCTCCTATGCCATTGCCTTCAGCCACACCACGGATCGGCTGATGGATCACATCGGCCTCGATGCGAGCTACCGCGAGCGCGAGCAGCTGACGATCTACACGCTCGAGAATCACATCTGTTACCTGCTGGAAGCCAACGAGGGCGATGCTGTGTACGCGACCACGCAACTGCTGGGCCACGACAGCAAGCGCCTGCGCGTGTTTCACACGCTGCATCGCGCGGGCGAAGAGCAGCCGCTGGCGACTTCTGAGCAAATGCTGCTGCACGTGAATCGAACCGGACCCAAGGCGGCGCCGTTTGCCGCCGAAGTGGCCGCACGAGTGGCCGCCGTGGCGCGCCAGCAGGCCGGACTGGCGCTGCCGCAGCAGGCGGGGCAGGCAATCCGCACTTTGTAACTTGTATTCAGGCGAAGCCGGTTTGCCGATCCTGGCGCGGCGTGCGCCCGAAATGGGCCTTGTAGGCGCGCGAGAAAGGTGCCGCCGAGCCGAAACCGCAGGCCAGCGCCACGGCAATGACCTGCATGTCGGTCTGTTGCAACAGCTGGCGCGCATGCGCAAGGCGGATGCGCAGATAATACTGTTGTGGCGTGGCGCCGAGTTCGGCGGCGAACAGGCGCTCCAGCTGGCGCAGGGAAATCCCCGTGGCGCGCGCCAGGGCGGCGGCCGACAAGGGTGTTTCTATGTTCGCTTCCATGCGCGCGACTACGCGCAGCACGTGCGGGTTGTAAGTATCGATGCGGGTGCTCAGGTCCGTGCGCTGGTGATCCGAATGCGGGCGGATGCGATTCTGGATGAACTGCTCCGAGATGGCGACTGCCAGCGCCTGCCCATGGCGCTGTGCCACCAGGTGCAGCATCATGTCCATGGCGGCGGTGCCGCCGGCGCAGGTCAGGCGGTTGCGATCGATTTCGAATAGTTCCTGGGTGACCTGGACCGCCGGGAACGCCTCGCTGAAAGCGGCCACTCCCTCCCAGTGCAGGGTGGCCCGATAGCCATTGAGCAGCCTTGCCCGGGCGAGCAGATAGCTGCCGGTATCGATTGCGCCGATGACTGTGCCGTAGGCAGCCATGCGCCGCAGCCAGTTGTGCAGGTGCTGGTCCGCGCAGCGCTCGGGCGCGAAGCTGGCACAGACGAAAACCATGGCCAGCTGGCCCGCGTCTGCGTAGGACGAGTCGGCGACCACGGCCATGCCGTTGCTGGCGGTCACGGGGGCTCCGTCCAGCGACAGCACCTGCCAGGAAAACAATTGCCGGCCGGCCATGCGGTTGGCCACGCGCAGAGGCTCCACCGCCGAGACGAAGGCGATCATGGAGAAGTCCGGCAGCAGCAGAAAGCTGATGCGTGCTGGTGTTGTGGCCAATGCCTGCATGGGCGGCTCGGCTTGGATGATGGTCGTAGTGTGCATGATTTATGTCGCATCATGTCAAATCAAGGGGTGTGCTAGGCTATTAAGCTTGCATTAAGCCGCTCGGGCGAATCGGGGCGTGCTTTTGTTGCAACGCATGCCGGCGCGACTCGCCTTGTTCATGCACAATATCTGGAGTAATCGCATTGGCTGCGATTGCCACTGCAAAAGGAATTTGAAATGACGGGATATCGAAGCAAGTTATTGCAGAAAAAGGCTGTCTTGGGCATTGCCCTGGGCATGCTTGTGGCTGCGCTGACATTGGGCGGCGCCGCCTGGGCCAAGGCGCCGCTGATCCAGTTCGGCGTGCCGACTTGGCCTGGGGTCACGGTGCAAAGCGAGGTTGCCGCACAACTGCTCGAGGTCATGGGCTATGACACCAAGCAGACCAGTGCCAGCCCGGCCTTCAGCCTGAACTCCATTGCCAGCGACCAGCTTGATGTTTACCTCGGCGGCTGGATGCCGACCGAGGCCAGCATGATCAATCCGCTGAAGGAGAAGGGTGAGGTCGAGGTCATGGCGACCAACATTTCCGGTGCCATCATGGGGCTGGCGGTGCCGACCTATGTCTGGGATGCTGGCGTGAAGACGGTGGATGACTTGAACAAGCATGCCGACCAGTTCGAAAGCAAGATTTATGCCATCGAGCCGGGCACTGGCTTCAATACCGCCATCCAGGAAGCGATCGACAACAACGATCACGACCTCGGCGACTGGACCATGGTGGCATCGAGCACCAGCAGCATGCTGGTGCAGGTGGAAAGAATGGTGGATCGGGAAGAATGGATCACCTTCCTCGGCTGGGAGCCACACTGGATGAACATCACTTATGACATGAAGTATCTGGAGCCGGTGGGCGAGCCCAAGATCGCGGGCACGACCAGCGACGTTCTGACCGTTGCCAACCCCAAGACGGTCGCGGACAATCCAGAGCTGGCACGTTTTCTGACCCAGTTTCAGGTGCAGAAGGACACGATGTCCGAATGGATCCTGGAGTTTGGCTACAAGGAGCGCCGTGCCGACGAGGTGGCGAGCGAGTGGATTGGCGCCAATCTCGACAAGGTCGCGGTCTGGCTGGATGGGGTCAAGACGCTCGACGGCGAGCCTGCGATAGATGCGGTTCGAGCTGCCTATCAAGATTGAAGTTTTACAGGTCCTGGATTTGCACGCGGCGGCCTCCGGGCCGCCGTTTTTCATCGAGCCAAGCGGCGAATGAACCTGAGGCCATGGTTGAACGACTGCGGCAGCAGCAAATGGGGGGTGGAAATCGGCGGTTGTTTCTTTTGTCGTGGCATGACAAGATTAATTCCTGCACATAGCAGCATTAAGGGGCTGCTGAAAAACTCCGCAAATTCCCGGATAATTGCCATATAACCAGATGACAAAGGAACACAGCTGATGCGCACGGCTGACATCGACCAACCGGCTCTGTTTTCAACCTCGCATACCGGCGATTTTGTCCCGG
>DATGUT010000128.1:0-8761 GCA_035301185.1 Salinisphaeraceae bacterium | reverse complement strand
GGCAAACATGCGGCGCCATCCGGAATTTTGCTGTTTTTACCCAAGAATAGGCCGCAGACCGCGTATCGCCCGATCCGGCTGTTCGATGGGCGGGCAGGCGCACCTGCATGCATGCGGCAAAAACGATGCACGCAAGACCCCGAGCGTGCAGCCACTGGCCGCGTGCATCCGCCGCTTGGCGCACACATACGCTGTACATTGCACCCATTGGATGACTTTCCGCCTCGAGCCCGGCAGCCGGCTTTTCAAGTCGTCGTAACCGTCGCCCATCCACGGCGGCTTCGGCTGGATCATCGGCGCCCTGTTTGGTGGCATCTTCCACTGCACTGCGGCGCGGCCGGCTCGTCATCGACTGGCTGGCCTGGGTCTGGATTACTGACCAGCCGGACGGGATTGCTGGTTACAATTCCCACTTTGCCAAATTCCAGCGAGAATACATTGGACGACAAGGACTATCTCTTGCAGGCCATCCGCATTGCCGGCGCCAACGTGGCTCGCGGCGGCCAGCCCTTCGGGGCAATACTGGTGCGCCATGGCGAAATCCTGGCGGAAGGGGTCAACGAAACTTACCTGGAACACGATCCGACGGCGCATGCCGAGATCCAGGCCCTGCGCAACGCCAGCCGCTTGCAGCAATCGTCAAACCACCCGGGCACGACCATGTATGCCAGTGGCATCCCATGCGCCATGTGCATGGCAGCCATGATCGCGGCCGGTGTGGATCGGGTGGTGTACTGTGCCGATGACGCGGAAGGCGGCCCCTACGGCTGGGCCACAGCTCATCTTTACGAACGCATGCAACGGCCGTTTGGCGAACAGGGCATTGCCGTGCAGCATCTTCCCTTGCCCGAGAAGCGGGCGGTGTTCGAAGCCTGGCAGTCCCGCCACGGCTATGGGCCCAACGACAGCCTGCAATCGCCCGGATAAATCAGGGCAAGGCAGCCAGGCCGGCGATTCAGTTGATCAGCCAGGTCAGCAACAGCACCGCCAGCGCCAGCCGCACGATGCCGCCGAGCAGCGCGCGGCGCAGCAACTGGCGAAAACCGCTGTACAGCAAATATACGCCCAATATCAGAAACAGCAGATTGATAAGCGTAATGTTCATGCCGAGCGACGTGCCCAGTCCGGCAAAAAAATCCCCGATGCCATAGAACGCACTGACAAGCAGCTCAACCAGCGCGCGCAACACGGTGCCGGTCTGCTCGCCCAGCCAGTGGAAAAAGTCTTCCATTACTTCACAAAACCCGCTTTAATCCAATATGATCCATTGCATGATTCGGAGCGCAGCAACCACCTGCCAGCATTCGAAATTGTCAAACATGGTCGCCGCCAAAACGCATCACGTGGAAGCCTGCCATCCTCGAGACGATATAAATAGCCACATCCGCCGTGGCAGCAAACTGAACCATGGTCACGCAGAAATGCTCTTGTCGATGGCGCTTGTGGGAATAATGCCCGCCATGGATCATATAACCTGCACCAGCAGCAATCACGGGCTGCAATTCTATCCGAACCCGGCGCCGCAATACCAAGGGTCTTGTGATGGCGGCAGCACATGCGGCTCTGGTGATTCCCTTGTATTAACATGACGGCAGTGGCGGACTCCGAAACCAATTGCCGGCTCTATTGCCTGGTTCCCAATCTTGATGCAGCGCGGGCCGTTCGAAGAACCCTGGGGCAGGCCGATGGCGCTGCGCGCACCCTGCGCGTAGTCGCGCGCCGGGAAACGCTGGTGCCCGACCTGCCGCTCGCCGGCCTGCGCGAGCGCAGCGCCATTGTCGAAGCCGCCCGACGCGGCCTGATCATGGGCAGCATCGGCGGCCTGATCAGCGGCCTGGTCGCGGCCTACGAGTTGCCGGTGAGTTTCCTGATACGCTGCGCCCTGGTGCCGTTCGGCATCCTCGCCGGCAGCGCCTTCGGCGCTTTCGCAAGCGCCATGATGGGCATTGAAGAGCCCCACAGCACGATCAGGCCCTATCAGGAGGCGATCGAAGCAGGCCAGGTCCTGATCCTGCTCGACGTCAGCGACGCCCAAACCCGGCAAATAAAAGACATGATCCGACAAAATCACGCCGACACGATTGTCGACATCAAAAGAGATATGCGATGACAGCTGATCCTCGCCAACTGCTCGCACAGCATTTTGGCTTCAGTCAATTTCTACCAGGACAGGCCGAAGCGATCGAGCAGTTGTTGGCCGGACGCAGTGCTGCGGCCGTGTTTCCCACCGGTGGCGGCAAGTCATTGTGCTATCAATTGCCGGCATTGGCGCTGCCGGGTCTGACGCTGGTCGTGTCGCCGCTGATTGCGCTGATGAAGGATCAGATCGATGCGCTGCGCCGGCGCGGCATTGCCGCGGCGCGGATCGACTCGACATTGTCGCTGGAACAGTATCGCGAGGTCATGCAGCGCATTCGTGATGGTGCTTTGCGGCTGCTGTACGTGGCGCCGGAGCGCTTCAACAACGAACGCTTCCGCGCGGCCATCCAGTCGGTGCCAATCGCGCTGTTCGCCGTGGATGAGGCACATTGCATCTCGGAATGGGGGCACAACTTCCGCCCTGATTATCTGAAGCTCGTCGACTTTGCCCGCCTGTGCCAGGCCGAGCGTATTCTGGCTTTGACCGCGACCGCCACGCCGCAGGTGCTCGACGACATCTGCCGCGGCTTCGACATCGCACCCGAATGCGCGATCCGCACGGGCTTCTACCGGCCCAATCTGACGCTGCTCACAACGCCGGTCGCCGCCGGCGAGCGCGATGCAATGCTCGTGTCGCGGCTGCAGGAACGCGAGCCCGGCCCGACCATTGTCTATGTCACGCTGCAGAAAACGGCCGCACAGGTGGCGGGACTGCTGGCCGAGGCCGGCTTTCCGGCGCAGGCTTATCATGCTGGCCTGAAAAACGAGCAGCGCACGGAAGTGCAGGAATGGTTCATCACCTCCGACGAACATATCGTCGTCGCCACGATCGCGTTCGGCATGGGCATCGACAAGGCCAACATTCGCTATGTTTATCACTACAACCTGCCCAAGAGCCTGGAGAACTATTCCCAGGAAATCGGCCGCGCCGGGCGCGACGGCGAGCCCGCCATCTGCGAAATGCTGGCCAGCGGCGAGGATTTGTGCGTGCTTGAAAACTTCGCCTATGGCGACACCCCGACCTATGGCGCGATCAACTCGCTGCTGCAGGAGCTATTCTCGCAAGGCAAACACTTCGACATCAGCCTGCATGAACTTTCCCGCCGGCATGACATTCGCGCACTGGTCACGCGCACGCTGCTGACGTATCTGGAGCTGGACGGCTATCTGCAGGGCGGCACGCCATTTTATGCCAGCTACAGATTCCAGCCACTGCTGTCGTCAAGGCAGATCCTGGCGCAATTCGACGGCGAGAGGCGAGCCTTTCTGCAGCAGCTGTTGAGCCGCTCCGTCAAGGCCAAAACCTGGTTCAATCTCGACGTGGACAGCGCCGCCACGGCACTGCGGCAACCGCGCGAGCGCATCGTGCGTGCGCTGGAACATTTACACGAACAAGGCATGCTGGAATTGCGCACTGCCGGCGTGCGCAACCCGTACCGCCTGCAGCAGGTGCCTGCAGACGGCGGCAGCTTGGCGGATGAGCTGCACCAGCGCTGCCTGCAACGCGAACAGCGCGAAATCGAGCGCCTGCGCCAAATCCCCGCGTGGATCGAACACGACGGCTGCCAGGTCGCGCAATTGTGCGAGCACTTTGGCGAAACCCTGGATGCGCCATGCGGCCACTGCAGCTGGTGCCTGAATGAGCAAACACCGCAGATCATGCCGCGCCCGGCGACACCGGTCATCGATGCCGACATCTGGCAGCAGCTGCAGGCGCTGTGCCGGGACAACCCCGACGTATTGTCCGAGCCGCGCGTCGTGGCCCGCTTGCTGTGTGGAATCACCTCACCGCAGCTCACGCGCACCAGGTTGAGCCGGCACGCATTGTTTGGCCAATTCGCAGACGTGCCGTTTCAGCACGTCATGCAAAGGGCGGCGCAGGAGTTTAATGGCACAAGCCCATGATCCGCCTGCAGCCCGCCATGCCAGGCACGAGCTTTCCCGGCCTGGTTATTGCTTGTCCTCTGGCACGGCCGCATCTTCCTCTCCTGTGGCAGCCATGTCTTCCGCGCCCGAATCGGTCCAGACATCGGGTACGCTGCTGGCATCCTGGGGTACATATTCAGGGTCGCCGGCCTGTTCGGGAAAGACACTCGTCTGCGGCTCCGGGTGGGGCGCATGCAACGTGTGCAACACGCGTGCAATCTGCTCCGGCGAGGCGCGGCTGCCGCCCTTGTGAACACGCTGCTCTTGGCTCGGGTCGAGCGGCGCCTCGCCGGCCATCGACATGCGCGGCGCAAAACTGTGAGCGCTGGCGAGCGGCCAGTACAAACGGAAAATGCGCTGCTGGTTTTCCAGATCATCCAGGATGGCATTTGGCCTCATGCTCTTCATGACCGCCGCCATCAAGCGAATGCGGCTGTCGCTGATGCGGCGCACGATATGATACGGCGTCAGTTCATCAGGATGGGTTAGGCCGGCGGACTGCAGCAACTCCCGCAGCGCATTGAGCGTATTGGCATGGTACTGAGTGACGCGCGGCGCCTTGTCGGCAACGACCAGCGCCCGCTGGCGCACCGGATCCTGAGTGGTCACACCGGTGGGGCAGAAACCAGTGTGACAGATCTGCGCCTGAATGCAGCCGACGGCCATCATGAACGCGCGCCCCGAGTTGCACCAATCGGCACCGAGCGCAAACATGCGCGCCAGACCAAAGCCGGTGATGATCTTGCCCGCCGCCCCGATCTTGATGCGATGCCGCAAGCCCACGCCGATGAGCGTGTTGTTGACCAGATGCAGGCCTTCCTGCACCGGCAGGCCGACATGATCCGCCAACTCGACCGGTGCGGCGCCGGTGCCGCCCTCGGCGCCGTCCACGACAATGAAATCCGGCGTAATGTCGCTTTCCAGCATGGCCTTGACCATGCTGAACCATTCCCAGACATGGCCGATGCAGAGTTTGAAGCCAACCGGCTTGCCGCCGGACAGCTCGCGCAGCCGGACGATGAACTGCATCAACTCCATGGGTGTGGAAAAGGCGCTGTGCGATGACGGCGAGACGCAGTCGACACCCTCCGGCACGCCGCGCGCCGCGGCAATTTCCGCCGTCACCTTGGCGCCGGGCAACACGCCGCCATGACCGGGCTTGGCCCCCTGACTGATCTTGATCTCGATCATCTTGACCTGTGGATCAATCGCCTGCTCGGCAAAGCGCTCGGGGCTGAAGGCGCCATTCTCGTCGCGACAGCCGAAATAGCCCGAACCGATCTCCCAGATCAGGTCGCCGCCATGCTTTCGATGATAGCGGCTGATGCCGCCCTCGCCCGTATCATGGGCAAAACTGCCATCCCGGGCGCCCTTGTTCATCGCCAGGATGGCATTGGCCGACAGCGCGCCGAAGCTCATGGCCGAGATGTTCAGCACACTGGCATCATAGGGTTGCGTACACGGCGACTTGCCGGGATTCGGCTCGTCCGGGCTGCCGCCGATCCAGATGCGGAAATCATGCGAGTCAATGCTGGTGGTCTGCACCGAGTGGTTGACCCATTCATAATCGGCGGCGCCCACATCCAGTTTGGTGCCGAACGGACGCACATCCGGGACACCTTTTGCTCGCTGGTACACCACTGAGCGCTGGAAGCGGGAAAACGGCTCGGCCTCGAGATCGCCTTCGACGAAATACTGGCGTATCTCGGGGCGGATGTATTCGAAAAAGAAACGCATGTGCCCCAAAATCGGGTAATTGCGCAGGATGGCGTGGCGCGGCTGGTAAATATCGTAGATGCCGAGCCCGGTCAGCGCCGCAAGCGGCAGGAACCAGAACAGGCCGTGGCCTGTTGCAAGCAAGACAACAAGGCTGATCAGCGCAGCCAGAGCGCAAATCACAAAAAAACTGTAACGGACACTACGGGACAAAAAATCAGGGCCTTGCATGGCGAATCATCCAACACTGGCGAATACATACCCAATGGTAGGGTCGCTTGCGCAATTATCCAATTCATTTTCATGCCAAAGACACAATCGCAACCCGACAGCGAGCCGCCCACCGGTGGGCGCCAGTACAACGGGCGTGATTGCGACACCCGCCGGAATACCCGCAGCGGCGCAGGCCAGAACCGAGAGGCAACACCCAGTGCCGCAACAAAGCATGCTGTTTTGGCTGCAGCCATTCACCCGGGCCCTGGCATTACGCTAGACTGGGCGCTCATTTGAGTGCAGAAAATTGTTCAAGGATTGATACGCATGGCAAATCGCATCCTCACTACGCACGTTGGCTCGCTGCCGCGCACCCCCGAGCTGTTGGCAGCCAACACGCAATGGGCCAACGGCCAGATCGAGCGCAGCGAGTTCATTGACATTCTTAAGGATTCAATTGACGAGGTCGTCAAGCGCCAGCATGATCTCGGCATCGACATCATCAATGAGGGTGAATACAGCCATCTCACCACGGCCGCCGTGGACTACGGCTCCTGGTGGCATTACTCTTTCCGGCGCCTGAGCGGGCTGACCATGCAGGACAATGAGGGCGTATGGGAAGGTGGCGAAATCAGGCGCTCGACTCCCGGCAACATCCGGCTCACGTCCTTTCCAGATCGTCGCGACCGGCAACTGTTTGCCGAGGCCTACGCAGATCCCGAGTCCGGCATCACGGTGGGCAAACAGGGTAGTTTCCCTACCATCACCGGCCCGATCGACTACATCGGCCAGCAGGAAATCGACGCCGCCATCCAGTTGCTGCGCCAGGCCGCGGCCAAGGTCGGGCACGAGAACATATTCGTGCCGGCACTGTCGCCCGGCTCTGCCGAACGACTCAAAAACGAGCACTATGACAACGAAAACGATGTCATTTTCGCTTGCGCCGAAGCCATGGGACAAGAATACAAGGCGATTACCGATGCCGGCTTCACCGTGCAGATCGATGATCCGTCGCTGGCCGAGAACTGGGATCAAATCAACCCGGAACCTGCCATTGAGGATTACTGCGCCTTTATCCGCGTACGCGTCGATGCCATCAACCATGCATTGAAGAAATATGCAATCCCGCGCGAGCAGACCCGCCTGCATATCTGCTGGGGTTCCTGGCACGGCCCGCACGTCACCGATGTGCCGTTTGCCGACATTATTGAGGAAATACTGCGCGCCGAAGTCGGCGGCTATTCATTCGAAGGCTCCAGTCCGCGCCACGCACACGAATGGCGTGTCTGGCAGGATCACAAACTGCCCGCGGGAGCAGTCATCTACCCCGGCGTGATCTCGCACTGTGTCAATGCCGTCGAACATCCGCGCCTGATTGCCGATCGCATCATTCAGTTTGCGCAGGTCGTCGGCCCCGAGAATGTCGTCGCCTCTTCCGACTGCGGCCTCGGTGGGCGGCTGCATCACCAAATCGCCTGGGCCAAGCTGGAAGCACTGGTCGAGGGCGCGCGCATCGCCAGCGAAGAGCTGTTCTGACTCCGCGCCCTGTTGCTGTCGGCAGGCGGATTGGGAATGGCAGCTCAATCCACGGCATCTCTGGCACAGCCCTCTGGCGGCCGGCTGCAAATACCACGCGCCATCATGGTGTTCCGAGTTTTCTTATCATTCTGTTTCCAGTGCGCTTTATATTTCTTCTGCGAACTTGAGAATCCGCTTCGCAGCACTATTTAATAAGCATCTACACTTTAGCGGAATGATTCGCCCATGAACATCGTTCGCACGACCGTTCTTCTCACCGGCCTGACCGTCCTGCTGGTTCTGCTCGGCGGCGCCTTCGGCGGCCGCATCGGGATGCTGTTCGCCCTGGGTCTGGCCGCAGTCATGAACTTCGGCAGCTACTGGTTCTCCGACCGAGCAGTGCTCAAAATGCATGGCGCGCGGGAGGTTTCGCAGGCCGATGCGCCAGAGCTGTATGGCATTGTCAGTGAACTGGCACAGAGCGCCAATCTGCCCATGCCGCGCGTCTTCATCATGGAAACGCAGACGCCGAACGCCTTTGCCACCGGCCGCAATCCCTCACATGCTGCGGTGGCGGCCACCACTGGCTTGCTGCACCTGATGAGTCGCGACGAGGTCCGTGGCGTCCTAGCCCACGAACTGGCCCACGTCCGACACCGCGACACCCTCACTGGCGCCGTCGCCGCCACCATTGCAGGCGCCATCACCATGATCGCCAACATGGCCCAATGGGCAATGCTGTTCGGCGGTTTTCGCGGCAATGACGACAATGGTGGACCCGGCCTGCTCGGCGGCCTGGCCATGATCATCCTGGCGCCGCTGGCGGCAGGGCTCATCCAGATGGCCATTTCCCGCTCACGCGAATATGCCGCCGATCGCGGCGGCGCGGAGATTTCGGGTGACCCGTTGAGCCTCGCCCGCGCCTTGCGCAAGCTGGAACAAATCAACCAGCACCACCCCATGCACTCGGTTGCGGAAAACCCAAGCACTGCCCATTTGTTTATCGTCAATCCGCTGGCGGGCATCAATATCGGTCGCCTGTTTTCCACCCACCCGCCGACCAGTGAACGCATCAAGCGCCTGGAAGCCATGGCGGGCAGTCTCCGAGTCTAGCCGACACGTTGCATAAACTGGCCTCGATCATCTGATAACATAAATTATCGGTCAACTTTGTCGGCAGATTAACCGCATGCTGGTTGATTTTGACCAGTGAGGGCTCGATCGATGATTGTGATGCCCGGATTTCGGG
>DATGUT010000127.1:0-4021 GCA_035301185.1 Salinisphaeraceae bacterium | reverse complement strand
CGATTACCGCCATTTACCAGGCACGCTTCATGCGCTATCTGCACAACCGCGGCGTCGAAGACACGGCTGGGCGCAAGGTCTGGTGCTTCTGCGGCGACGGCGAGATGGACGAGCCGGAATCGCTCGGCGCCATCGACGTCGCCGCGCGTGAAGGCCTCGACAACCTGATCTTTGTCATCAACTGCAACCTGCAGCGCCTCGACGGCCCAGTGCGCGGCAACAGCAAGATCATTCAGGAACTCGAGGGCGCGTTCCGCGGCGCCGGCTGGAACGTGATCAAGGTCATCTGGGGTGCGCTGTGGGATGGCCTGCTGGCGCAGGATCACGACGGTAAGCTGATGCAGCTGATGTACGAAACCGTGGACGGCGAATACCAGGCCTGCAAGGCCAACGGCGGCGCCTACACGCGCAAGTATTTCTTCGGCAAGTACCCGGAAACGGCCGCCATGGTCGCCGACATGTCGGACGAGGACGTCGGCCGACTCAATCGTGGCGGCCATGACCCGCACAAGGTCTATGCCGCTTATCATCGCGCTGCGAACACCAACAACGGTCGCCCCACCGTCATCCTGACCAAGACCGTCAAGGGCTATGGCATGGGCGGTTCCGGCGAAGGTCAGAACATCGCTCACCAGCAGAAGGACATGGCGGCGGATGCCCTGAAGAGCTTCCGCGATAATTTTCAGATTCCGATAAGCGACGAGGAACTCGGCGATGTGCCGTTCTACAAGCCGCCGGAAGACTCCGAAGAGATGCAGTATCTGCAGGCCCGGCGCAAGGAACTCGGCGGCTATCTGCCGCAGCGGCGCCTCGAGCATGAAACGCTCAAGATTCCCGCGCTGCACGTCTTCGATCGCCTTCTGCAGGGCACCGGCGAGCGCGAAATGTCCACCACCATGGCGTTCGTGCGCCTGCTGCAACTACTGACCCGCGACAAGCAGATCGGCCCACGGCTGGTGCCAATCGTGCCCGACGAGGCGCGCACCTTCGGCATGGAGGGCATGTTCCGCTCGATGGGCATTTACTCGCCCGTCGGCCAATTGTTCCAGCCGGAAGATCGCGAGGAGTTGGCCTGGTACAAGGAGGCCAGCAACGGCCAGATCCTGGAGGAGGGCATTACCGAGGCTGGCGCCATGTCGTCGTTCATTGCCGCCGGCACCTCGTATTACAACCACAACAAGGCGATGATTCCGTTCTTCGCCTATTACTCCATGTTCGGCTTCCAACGGATCGGCGATCTGATCTGGGCCGCCGCCGACATGTGCGCGCGCGGCTTCCTCATGGGCGGCACCGCCGGGCGCACGACGCTCGCCGGCGAGGGCCTGCAGCACCAGGACGGCCACAGCCACCTGATGTTCGATGTGGTGCCCAATTGCCGCGCCTATGACCCCACGTTCGCCTACGAGTTGGCGGTGATCATGCACCATGGCCTGAAGGAGATGTACGAGGACGACGTCAACGTCTTCTACTACATCACCATGATGAACGAAATCTATGCCCATCCCGGATTGCCAGACGGTGTGGAAGACGACATTATCCGCGGCATGTATCGCTTCGCTGTGAGCAACAAGCGCTACAAGAAGCGGGTGCAGCTGCTCGGCTGCGGCACCATCCTGCGCGAGGTGATCGCCGCTGCCGACATGCTGGAGAGCGAGCACAACGTTGCCGCCGACATCTGGAGCGTGCCCAGCTTCGGCCAATTGCGCCGCGACGGTCTCGAGGTCGACCGCTGGAACCGGCTGCATCCCGGTGAGGAGCCGCGCAGCAGCTTCGTCGCACAACAGCTTGCCGACAGCAAGGGCCCGGCGATTGCCGCCACCGACTACATGAAGAGCTACGCCGACATGATCCGCAACTGGGTGCCGATGAACTACCACGTGCTCGGCACGGACGGCTTCGGCCGCTCCGATACGCGCGAGGCGCTGCGCGACTTCTTCGAGGTCGACCGGCGCTGGATCACGGTGGCCGCGCTCAAGGCGCTGGCGGACGAAGGCGAGCTCAAGCCCGAAGCCGTCACCGACGCCATGCAGAAATACGGCATCGATCCGAACAAGCCGGAACCGGTGACCCATTGATGCGGCGCGTCTCTGCCTGCCGTGCAGGCGTGAGCTGGCGCAAGCGCATCATCATCATGGGTGCGGGTGCAGCAGCCTGGGGGCGTGGCAAGCCGTCGTGCGGGCTGGCCGGCATCCTGTTTGCCAGGTAATCAGAACGAAGGAAAGCAAATGGCAGCTCAGGAAATCAAGGTACCAGACATCGGCGACTTCGAAGCCGTTGAAATCATTGAAGTGTTGGTCGCCCCTGGTGACGCAATCGAGGAAGAGCAGGCGCTGATCACACTGGAGTCGGACAAGGCGACGCTGGAGGTGCCGGCCACGGTGGCGGGCACGATCAGCGAGATGAAAGTGGCCGAAGGCGACACGGTCAGCGAAGGTGATGTCATCGCCTTGGTTGAGGTCGCGGACAGCGGCGCTGAACCGGGCGCGCCGGAGTCGGCCGAGGACACCGCTGCAGCGGCGCCGGAGACGACCCAGGCCGATGCGGCGGCGGCTGGCGGTGGTGGCACTGAGGAAGTCCGGGTGCCGGACATCGGCGATTTCGAGGCGGTGGAGATCATCGAGGTGCTGGTGGCTGCTGGTGATGCGATCGAGGAAGAGCAGCCGCTGATCACGCTGGAGTCGGACAAGGCGACGCTGGAGGTGCCGTCCACCGTGGCCGGCACGATCAGCGAGATGAAGGTGGCCGAAGGCGATACCGTCAGTGAAGGCGACCTGATTGCCACGGTCGCCACCGCCGGCGGCGCCGGCGCGGCGCAGCAGCCGGCCCAAGAGATAGCCCAGGAGACGGCCCAAGAACAACCAGCGCCAGCCGCCGCGCCGGCCAGCACACAGGCAGCCAGTGCCGCCAAGCAGCAGCCGAGCCGTGGTGCCGCCGAGCCGGCGCGCCCGACACCCGGCAGCCAACTGACGCCGGTGGATGAAAAGGCCTTTGCCAAGGCCCATGCCTCGCCGGCGGTGCGCAAGTACGCACGCGAACTGGGGGTGGATCTGGGCCGCGTCAGCGGCAGCGGGCGCAAGCAGCGCATTCTGTTCGATGACGTCAAGAACTACGTCAAGCAGGCGGTGCAGAAAGCCGAAAGTGGCGGCGCAATGGCCGCGGCCGGCGGCGCCGGGCTGCCGGCCCAGCCCGACATCGACTACAGCCAGTTCGGCGAAGTGGAAACAATCGAGCTGCCGCGCATCCGCAAGCTCTCGGCCCGGGCCGTGCACAAAAACTGGTTGCTGATCCCGCATGTCACCCAGTTCGATGAGGCCGACATCACCGACATGGAGGCGTTTCGCCAGGCGAACAAGGAGCGTGCCGCACAGCAGGGCATCCGGCTCACGCCGCTGGCGTTCATGCTCAAGGCCAGTGCCGCCGCGCTCAAGGCCTTCCCGGATCTGAACAGTTCGCTGGCGGCGGATGGCGAGCACCTGATCCACAAGCGCTATTACCACATTGGCGTGGCCGTGGATACGCCCGGCGGGCTGGTCATGCCGGTGATTCGCGATGTCGCGCAAAAAGGCATTTTCCAGCTGGCGGAGGAGCTCGCCGACATCAGCGGCCGTGCCCGCGAAGGCAAGCTCAAGCCGACCGAGATGCAGGGCGCGTGCTTCTCCATCTCCAGCCTGGGCGGGGTCGGCGGCACCGCGTTCACCCCCATCGTCAACAGCCCCGAAGTGGCCATTCTCGGTGTCTCCCGCTCGCAGACCAAGCCGGTATGGCAGGGCGGCGAGTTCGTGCCACGGCTCATGCTGCCGCTGTCGCTGTCCTATGACCATCGGGTCATCGACGGCGCCAAGGCGGCGCGCATCACCGGCTTTCTCAGTCGGGCGCTGGGTGATATCCGCACCCTGTTGCTGTAAACACGGACAAGGCCGACAGGCACAAACGCAAATAAGGAACGACAGGCATGGCGCAGGAAATCAAGGTCCCGGACATTGGTGACTTCGAGGCGGTGGAAATCATCGAGGTGCTGGTG
>DATGUT010000126.1:0-6409 GCA_035301185.1 Salinisphaeraceae bacterium | reverse complement strand
GAAGGCATGACCACTTTCAGCCCCGGGATGTGGGCATACAGCACTTCCTTGCTCTCGGAGTGATGTTCCAGTGCATGCACGCCGGCGCCATAGGGCAGGCGTACCGTGACCGGCATCGGCAAGCCGCCGCGGGTGCGCCAGCGATAGCGGGCAATGTGCATTTCGAACTGATGCAGGCCGAGATAGGAAAAACCGGAGAACTGCATTTCGGCCACCGGATGCAGGCCGCCCGCGGCCATGCCCACGCACAGCCCGGCGATGCCGGTTTCGGCCACTGGCGTGTCGATCACCCGCTGTTCGCCGTAAGTGTCGAGCAGGCCGTCGGTGATGCGAAATACACCGCCGTCTACACCAACATCCTCGCCAAACAGGATGATGTTGTCGTCGTTCTCCATCTCCTGGTGCAGTGCCAGGTTGATGGCTTCGGCCATGTTGCGTTCGGCCATGGCTCAATCCTCCTGTTCTTGTTGCATGCGTTCGGCGAAAGCCTGGCGTTGAGCCTCGAGATAGGGCGGGCGCTCGGCATAGACATGATCAAACATCACTTCGGGGCCACCCAGCTCAGCGATGCGGGATTGCGCCTCATCCCAGGATTGGTTGATGGCCTCGTCGATTTCCGACTTCATGGACTCGACGTCGTCCTCGGTGAGCACTTCGTGCTCGAGCAGATAGTCCTGGAAGCGCGGCAGCGGATCGCGGCCCTCCCATTCCTCGAGCTCTTCTTCATCACGATATTTGCTCGGATCATCCGCCGTGGTGTGGATCGACAGACGATAAGTCAGGCCCTCGATCAGGGTCGGGCCGCCGCCATTGCGGGCGCGCTCGACAGCCTCCATGGTGGCTACGTACACGGCGAGGATATCGTTGCCATCCACTTGCAGGCAGGGAATGCCGTAAGCCAGTCCTTTCTGCGCCAGCGTTTTTGATCGCGTTTGCTTGTCGCGTGGCAGTGAGATCGCCCAGCGGTTGTTCTGACAAAAGAACACGGTCGGGGTATTCCACACGCCGGCGAAGTTCAAGCCTTCGTGGAAATCGCCTTCCGATGTGGCGCCGTCGCCGAAAAACACCAGCGCCACTTCGTCACGCTCGTGGTAGAGGCTGGCATAGCCCAGGCCCACTGCATGCGGGACTTGGGTTGCCACCGGCACCGCAATGGGCAGGTTGCGGGTGTCTTCGGGCACGCC
The DNA here is from genome assembly GCA_035301185.1 of Salinisphaeraceae bacterium. Taxonomy (GTDB): domain Bacteria; phylum Pseudomonadota; class Gammaproteobacteria; order Nevskiales; family Salinisphaeraceae; genus DATGUT01. Next base: position 5,225 of record DATGUT010000126.1, on the reverse strand, counting down.
GGCACCTTCGTTGTAACCGGCGGCGAACACCAGGATGTCGGCCAGTTCGAAACCGCGCCACTGCATGGCGGCGAACTCGCGAAAGGCGGGCACGAACCAATCGGTTTCCTTGATCGCTGCTATCGCGCCGATCTGGCAAGCCTCCTGCCCCTTGACCGGCGCAAAGGTACCAATATGGCCTTCACGCTGCTGCGTCAGCATGTATTCGTCGAAGCGCCGTGATTGCAGCATGATGCGAAACATCTTCTGCAGTAATTCTGGGTCGATATCCGGTTCCAACTCGCTGTCCAGCTCGCCGTCTTCGCCGAGGATGGACAGGTACTCGACCTTGTGTTCCAGTTCGATTTCGTGTCGTGGCATGTGCCCTTGTCCTGTGTCTTGACTGATAAGACCCGATGCCGCCGGTGTACAGCGGAAAGCGCGTCTTCAAGCTTAAACATCAGGGCAGAGGCGGCCTACTAGGGAAAATCCTCGGGGAAATAATCGGATTCCCTCATCAAACTACAGTTTTGTTGGCCGGCAGATGCCGATTTATGCGACACGGCATGCGTACTTGCACATCGTTTCCCATATATGGATTCCCGCTTCAGCGTCCATTCAAGTCAACTAGGGGATTATACGAGTACCGTTCCGGTGCAGAATTCGTTTTAATACACTTTACGGTTTTAATGTCCGGTTATGCGGACGCTTTGAGCAGGAGAAAATCATGAGGCGACGTTTTAACTGCGTGGGCGGCAAGGTCGAGAGTGTGCAGCGTCCTGGAGGCAGACGTACCCAGGACTCGCAGCCAGAGAAGGAGCGACCACGGCGCCCACAATTGAAGCTGGTGCAATCCAGGCGCAGGCAGCACGAGTCCAATAAGCAGGAAGAGGTGCGACGAGATCATCATCCCGAACATGCACAATCGCCGTGGGACAGCCGCTTGCGGCATCCCTGGGTTTGGGCCTACCGCCGTGTTCACGGCAGTCCGACCTCAGGCAGAGGCCGCTGAAACCAGCGCGAACAGGAATGTAAAAGCGTCATCGGCGATGACGCCTTTGCGATGCCCGCCGCCTGCCTTGTCTGGCACACATGGCAGCAATGCGACACCGCAATGATTGTAAACACGGCCAAGTGATTGCTCTCGCCGCGCGGCACTTGGTTCGTGCCGCGCGGCTATAGGCTTTCCGCCTGGCAGCGGGTGCTGGCAGCACGCATCAACCGCCGACGGTATCTGCTTCCAGGGCTATTTCGGCGCCGGCAAACAGGTTGCTCAGCGGGCAGTTGGCACGCGCCATGGCGGCGATGTCGAGAAAAGCGTCATGGTCGATGTTGTTGATCTGGACTCGAGCGTTGATGGCAACGGTGGGGATGAAGTCGTCGCCGCCGCGATCTTGCTCGAGCACCACCCGCACGGTTGTGTGAACCTCGACTGGCGTATGGCCCGCCGCGGCCAGTTCGGCGGCCAGGGTCATGGCATAACTGCCGGCCAGCGCACCGGCGGCCAGGGTTTCCGGGTTGTGGCCATCGCTTTCTGCGTAGCGTGTTTCCTGATCAAATCGGCCTTTTGCTCCGGCGCCGATGTCCATGGCGCCGCTGCCCGACTCGATGTTGCCGGTCCAGGTGGCGCTTGCTTGGCGAATTGTTGTCATCGTCGATTAACCTCCATGGTCTGAAAATTGGTCAGCGCCGCGGCGCTGCTACAAATATTCCCGCAGCCAGCGCCGGATGCGGCGGTGATGCCATATTCGGTACATGTGTCGGGTGTCGAGAGTAACCGGGTTGACGCGGCGCTTGCCGTCCTCGTCTTCAACGAAATCGAATCTGCGCAGGGCTGCAACCACCGAGGTCGCGCTGCCGTAGAAAAAGACCACACGCAACTCCATGAAATGCCATGGACATGTCTCACCCGAGCCGCGGGCAACCCGCTCTGCGACCTGATGAAAGCTGCCCAGCTGCAGGGATGCGCCAGGATTCAGCGGCCCTTGCGAAGTGTCGCGCTCGGCGATACGGCTGCTGTCGTCGTCATCGTAAATGTAAACATCGGTTATGGCGCGCGTATATTCCTCGCCATCGGCACTCACTCTCGCCAGCAGCAATTGAATAAAGATTTTTTGCTCACTCATGTTGGCAATAATGACTTCGGCGTTGAGATCGCGGCCCTTGACTTGGTTGATGAGGATGCGTGGTCGACGCTGCTTGAGAATGCCGTTGAAGGCCAGCTGCGCATAGAAGATCCACACCACCAGCAGGCCCAGACTGGCGATGGTGCTCAGCGCACTGCTGTACTGATCCAGCCAGGCAAACATTGCGATGTCGGCAACATGAACTGAAAGGCCGCAAGCGTCTGTCGGCCTTTATTGTCTGTTCGCCAGCAGTTTCTCGATCTGGCTCGCATCATGCTTGGCCCAGTTCTTGTCGATGCTGTCGGCGACCAGTTGCGCCGTGCGCTGATCGAGGTTGTCCCGCAGGCGCCCGAGCACCTTGGGTTCGGCCACGAGAACCAGGCTGTCGAACGCGCCGGCATCGCGCTTTTGCTGCAGAAACTCGCATATTTCCTTGGCAAACCGCTCCGCATGCTTTTCCGATTGGCTGGTTTGCGGATCAGCCTGATGCTGACCGGAACCGGCGCTGTCCATGACCTCACCCTTGCCGCCGGTGCGCAGCTGGCGCGCGTATCTTTGCGATTCGGGATGACTTAAATCATGCAGCTCGCGCAGCCGGGTGGCAGGCGGTACGGTGGCGAATATGCGCGCATGGGCAGCGTCGGCGACGATGATCCACTGGTGTTGCATTGCTGGGTTATCTCTTGCAGGGAAGCCTGAAACGGTGGTTGCACTCGGATGGACATGTTTTCCAAGCCATCATTAGAGTGGCAATTCAATAAGCCGCCGGTGCGTAAATGTTCAGGGTTTCCAGCGCCACATCACCCAGATTGCTGATTTCATGTACCTCGCCGGCCTTGATGAGCACAAGCGCGCCCGGCCCGAGTTCAACGGCCTCGTCACCGACCGCTGCGCGCCCGGTCCCGGACAGGACATACAGCCATTGGTCGGCATGCTCATGGTGGTTGTTCGGTCCACCAATCCGTTCGTTCGGCGGCAGCACCATGGTTGCGGCCTGTGATTGGCCGGTGGTTGCCAGCACCTCGAAATCAGGTGCCGGCGTGATATGAGCCCAATAATTCATGCTTGTTTCCTCAAATGCGATCCTGAATGTCGCCATGACCGGCGGTGTGGGCGCAGTGCGCGCAGCAGTAAATGCCGTCACCGGCTTCGACGCCGTGGCCGATGATGCGACAGCCACAGTGATTGCAGGTTGGCGCCAGGTGATGTATCGCACATTCGAACGCATCGAATGTGTAATGCTGGCCTTCCATTTCGACTACGAAAGCCTTGTCGTAGTCGTTGCCGCAGCAGTCGCAAGTAGCCATGATCATCTCCAGTCGCTGGTTGGCAGATATTCATAAAGCTGATTATTCATGACGTTAACAGCGACACACGTCCGCTGTTAACTCGGGAAAACCCTTGCCTCGGGTCTGGTGACGCCGAGCTTCGCGCGCGGGCTGTATTTGTTAATTTTTGGTAGTCAACAAAGCATTGCACTGGGCACTCATGGCAACAGAAGAAAACACAGACACGGCAGAGGAAGGCAATCTTGAAGAATCCGCCATGCGGCGGGCGATTGCCGGCGCGGCAATCGGCAACGCACTGGAATGGTTTGATTTCGGTGTATATGGCTATTTTGCGGTCACGATCGGCGAGGTGTTTTTTCCCTCCGACAGTTCTTCTGGTGCGCTGCTGAAAACATTTGCCATCTTCGCAGTCGCTTTTGTTGCTCGACCTTTTGGCAGCCTCGTATTCGGCCCGCTGGGCGACAAGATCGGCCGCAGTTGGGTGCTGGTAACCACCATCCTCATGATGTCGGCGGCAACCTTCCTGGTTGGCGTGTTGCCGACCTATGAAATGGTCGGCATCTGGTCGCCCATTGCCCTGCTTGTGCTGCGGCTGATCCAGGGGTTTTCCACCGGCGGCGAATACGGCAGCGCCGCGACCTACATTGCCGAATCGGCCGCGGACGACCGGCGCGGCTTCATGGGCAGCTGGCTGGAAGTCGGCACCATGGCAGGTTATACACTGGCAGCGATTCTGGCTGTGCTGCTCACCGGCTTCTTATCGGAAGAGGCGTTGCAAAGCTGGGGCTGGCGCATACCGTTTCTGGTTGGACTGCCCTTGGGCGCCGTGGGCCTGTGGCTGCGGACCAATCTCGAAGACAGCCCGGCCTTCAATGCCGTCAAATCGGAAGGCAAGGCCGAGAAAGCGCCGCTTCTCTGGACGATTCGGCATGCCTGGCGCTCGATGCTGCTGTGCATTGGCATGGTGATCATGCTCAACGTGGCTTACTACACCGTGCTCAAGTACATGCCCACTTATTTCAAGGATGAACTGGGCATGAGCAAATTCAATTCGGATCTGGTCTCCATGGGCATTACTGTCGGCATTCTGGTGCTGGTGCCGTTGCTGGGGCCGATCTCGGACCGCATCGGGCGCAAGCCTGTCTGGCTCACCGCGAGCGGTGGCTTTATCCTGCTGTCCACGCCCGCTTTCTATTTGATGTCGTTGGGCAGTTTTTGGTGGACGTTCCTGGGTCTGGGTATTCTCGGCTTCTTCACCGCCGTTGTCGCCAGTGCCGTGGCGTCCACTCTGCCGGCAATTTTCCGCACCCAAGTGCGCAGCACCGGGTTTTCCATTTCCTACAATTTATCGACGGCGGCATTCGGCGGTACCGCGCCTTTATTCATCACCTGGCTGATTTCCAGGTTCGACAGCCATTACATCCCTGCATTTTATCTGATGATCGCCGCCGCCATCGCGATCATACCGACGCTCAAAATCCAGGAAACCGCCGGCGCGCCCTTGTTGGGTTCCAGGCCGATGAGCGGGCGGCGCAGCCGGCCGCGGCGCCGCCGAGTCGTGCAGCCACGTGATTTAGGCTAGAGCCTTTTTCGCATTTCCCGATCCGCACAGCAGCGGCCATTTTGCGGCAAGACAAGGCGCGGCGAGCACCTTGTAGCAGCGCTACCTCAACGAGCGGTAACACCATACTGCGCCAAAATGGCCTCGCCCCAGGGGGTTGCTGCCTAAAATGCACTCATGCGGCGTTGCTCGTCGTTCATTTGGAATGACCAAACTTCACTCCTCGCGCCTTGCCTGAGCACATTTTAGACAGCAATGTGTGAACCGAGA
>DATGUT010000125.1:0-2956 GCA_035301185.1 Salinisphaeraceae bacterium | reverse complement strand
GTGCGCGCCTCGTCGATGAGAATCGAGTCCACTTCGTCGACGATGGCGTAGTTGAGTTCGCGCTGCACCCGGTCGGCATTGGTGAATGCCATGTTGTCGCGCAGATAGTCGAAACCGAATTCGTTGTTGGTGCCGTAAGTGATGTCGCAGGCATAGGCCTCGCGCTTGGCGTTCTGGTCCTGCCCAGAGAAAATGACACCGACGCTGAGGCCGAGGAAGCGATAAATGCTGCCCATCCATTCGGCGTCGCGGCTGGCCAGGTAATCATTGACGGTGACGATGTGCACACCCTTGCCTTCCAGCGCATTGAGGTAGGTTGCCAGCGTCGCCACCAGGGTCTTGCCCTCGCCGGTTTTCATTTCCGCGATCTTGCCCTGGTGCAACACCAGGCCGCCGATCATCTGCACATCGAAATGGCGCATGCCCAGCACTCGCTTGGCAGCTTCACGCACGACGGCAAAAGCCTCGTCGCTGAGGCTGTCGAGCGTGGCGCCATCGACCAGGCGTTGACGGAACTCGTCGGTTTTGGCGGCCAGTTCAGCGTCGCTCAATGCCTCGTTTTCGGCTTCCAGGCGATTGATGGCTGCGACTGTACGCCGCATGCGCTTGACGACGCGCTGATTGCGACTTCCAATAATGCGTTTGAAAAAATTACTCATGCGACCTCGTTATGGGTCTTGATCCGGCACAGGATGACCGATACCCGGACGCAGTACAATGAAACATGTCATGATACCGTAGCCGGTCTGCGGCTGCAGGTTGGCTTGCACGGCCTGTCAAGCATCCTCTCTCGGGATATAGAGGCGATCACGCATATATGCAAGGATTGGTGTTATGAATTCGAGACCACGCCCGGTCAAGTCACTGCTCTACATGATGGACGCCGAACTGGGCGCCGTGGTGCGCCGCGCCGGGTATCTTGATTCGGTGCGCCAGGCGGTACTGGCTGCCTTGCCGCAGAATGCCGCCGAGCACGTGCATGTCGCCGACGTGGATCGCCAGCAATTGCTGCTGGTTACTGACAGCGCCGGCTGGGCCACACGGCTGCGTTATGCGGCACCATCAATCCAACGCGCGCTCGCCCAACGCATGCGGCTGCATGTCGAGGCGGTCGCGGCTCGGGTGCGCCCAATGCTGGCGCGACAGGAAAAGAAGCGCGTGCCGCGCCACATCAGCGCGGCGAACCGCGCGCACATGCGTGGCGTTGCCGATCATATCGAGCATGCGGGCCTGGCCCAAGCGTTGCGGCGGCTGGCCGATCACGCTCAGCACGACGGCTGAGACAGACTCAGGCGGCAGCCACCGGCCTCGCGTCAATATAGGAGATCGGTGCCTGCGCGACATCCTCGTAGGTGATTTGCTCCCACGCCTTGTCGTTTTGCAGCAGGGCGCGCAACAGCTTGTTGTTGAGCCCGTGACCGGATTTGTAGCCAGCGTAACTGCCGATCAGGCCATGACCAAGCAGGTATAAATCGCCGATCGCATCCAGAATCTTGTGGCGCACGAACTCGTTGTCATAGCGCAGGCCGTCGATGTTGAGCACATGAAAATCGTCCAGCACCACGGCATTGTCCATGCTGCCGCCGCGAGCAAGATTATTGGCCCGCAGGTATTCGATGTCACGCATGAAGCCAAAGGTGCGGGCACGGCTGATTTCGCGCACGAACGAAGTGGTGGAAAAATCCACCGTCGCCGCCTGTGTGTCGGTGGTGAACGCTGGATGATCAAAGTCGATGAAAAAGCTCACCTTGAAACCGTCGAACGGATCGAAGCGAGCCCACTTGTCGCCTTCTTCGACCACAACCGGGCGCTTGATGCGAATGAAGCGCTTCGGTGCATCCAGTTCCTGAATGCCGGCCGATTGCAGCAGAAAGACGAATGGCCCGGCGCTGCCGTCCATGATTGGCAGCTCGTCCGCAGACAGCTCCACGGTGGCGTTGTCGATGCCCAGTCCGGCCATGGCCGACAGCAGGTGTTCGACTGTCTGCACCCGCGTGCCGTCCTGCACCAGCGTGGTGGCCAGCGTGGTGGCGCCGACCTTGAAGGCATCGGCACGGATTTCCACCGCCGGCACACAGTCCGTGCGCCGGAACACAATGCCTTGATCGGCGGCTGCCGGCAGCACTGTCATATAGACTTTTTGCCCGGTATGCAGGCCGACTCCGGTTGCTCGTATTGGATTTCTTATCGTGCGTTGTCTTAGCATTATTGCCTGTCCTTCGATGACCGCGCGCCGTGCATCCAGCCACCGACGAGAATATTGTATCTTGTCAAGCGGACAATTAACCCTGCCTGAACTCCCTTGGCCCGTGCTTTTGCCGCGTCAAGCCATATAGTCAGCGACAGGGCGACCGGTAATTTTATCACACCGCAAAGCGGGCCTGATGAGCCGGCGGCGCACGGTAGCCGCCGGCCCGATGTCAGGAGTTGTTACCAGCGCCAATGCTGCCGATTCAATCCGCCTGGTTGCGCAAAAACGCGGGCACATCGAAATAGTCCATGTCGACAGCTGCGTTGCCACGGTTCGTATCCTGCGGCGCGCGGCGGATGACGGTCGGCCGGTCCAGGTCTTCATAGCGCAGCTGGCCGCCCGAATCACGCTGGATGCCGGCTTCCGGCGTCTCTTCCCGCAGCGGCACTGCCTGGCCGAGGCCAGTCGCCACCACGGTCACGCAGAGCTCGTCGCCCATGGAGGCGTCTTCGGCCATGCCGACAATGACCTCGGCATTGTCCGCGCCCATGTCGGCGACCACCTCGTTGACGATCTGGAATTCCTGAATGCCCATGTTTTCATCACCGGTGACATTCACCAGCAGCCCCTGTGCACCATGCAGGCTGAGATCGTCCAGCAGCGGACTGGCCAGCGCCGCCTCGGCGGCCTCGCGGGCGCGATCGTCGCCAACGGCCGTGGCTCGGCCCATCATGGCCATGCCCTGCACCGACATCACCCGGCGCA
>DATGUT010000124.1:0-8280 GCA_035301185.1 Salinisphaeraceae bacterium | reverse complement strand
AAAAGCCCGCTGCGCCGCCTGCTCCTGTTGCAGGCCGAGATGGGCCCGCCCTTGCAGCGCATAGCTTTCGGCACGGGCGTCGGCAGCGCCTTCGTCTTCGGGCTGCAGCACCTCCAGCGCATCAGCGGGCTTGCCCTCTCCAAGCAAAGACTTGGCCAGCAAACGATCCAGATCCTGCTGCTTGGCACCGTGCTGGCGGGCACTGCGAAACTGATGGGCGGCATCCGCATACAGGCCCTGAGCCAGGGAGGCCTGTCCCAACATGAACCACGCGCGCGGGTTTTCCGCTTCGTCACGCAGCACATTCTTCAACTCAATGGTCGCCGTCCGGTATTCACTGGCATTGATATGAGCCGTGGCGCGCTCCATGCGTTCGGCCGCGTCATCACCGCTGCACGCAGCCAGAAAAAAAGCGATCGCAAACAGGAGGATTGCGCTCCAAACCAGCCTGGTGTCACGCAGAAAACACATGCTATGCCCCCGCAATGGCGGTTGCCGACGGCAAGGTCGGCGGCAACCCGAATCGAACAGTGAAGTTAGTCATGATGCGCCTGTCGAGAAGTACACTTTGCAGAGGCTCAGGAAGCAGCCAGGTCATGCTTGTTCAACAAGTCATACAAGGCAGGCCGAGACACGCCCAACAGTCGGGAGGCCTTGGAGATATTGCCCTCGGCCAACTGCAGCGCGCGCTGCAGGACATTGCGCTCCACCTTGTCGCGCGCCTGGCGCAGATTCAGCGGCAAACCGGCATATGTATCCGCGGCACTGGGCAAGCCGAGATCGGCAGCTGTCAGGGCGCTGCCTTCGGCCATGATAACGGCGCGGTTGATCTTGTTTTCCAGCTCCCGCACGTTGCCGGGCCAGTCGTACTGCAGAATCGCTTCCGCGGCATCCTGCGCCAGCCCCTTGACGGATTTGCCGTGGCTGGTGGCGGCTCTTTCCATGAAGGCGCGCGCCAGCAGCGCGGCATCCTCGCCGCGCGCCTTCAATGGCGGAATGTTGATGATGACTTCGGCGATGCGATAATACAAATCCTCGCGGAATTCGCCGGCCTCGATGAGCTGGCCCAGATTCTGGTGGGTCGCACACACGACGCGCACGTCAACAGGAATTTCCTTGCGCCCGCCGACCCGCTCGACTACCCGCTCTTGCAGAAAACGCAGCAGCTTGACCTGCAGCGGCAGCGGCATGTCGCCTATTTCATCGAGGAACAAGGTGCCTTGATCGGCATGCTCGATTTTGCCCTGCGTCTGCCGCGTGGCACCCGTAAATGCACCTTTTTCATAGCCAAACAGCTCGCTTTCGAGCAGATTCTCTGGGATGGCGCCGCAATTGATGGCCACGAATGGCTCAGCGCTGCGCGGACTCAGATCGTGCAGTGCCCGAGCCAGCACTTCCTTGCCGGTGCCGGTTGCGCCAAGCAGCAGGGCGCTGGCGTTGGTGGGTGCCACCTTTTCCACCAGCCGGCAGATCTTGAGCATGGACTCGCTGGCCGCAATCAGGCCTTCCAGCGGTTTGTTGGCGGTTTGGCGCAGGCTGCGATTCTGCGCCTCCAGGTTGTGCAGGTAAAAGGCGCGCCGCATGATCAGGCTCAGGATGTCCGTATCAACCGGCTTCTGATAGAAATCATAGGCGCCCATTTCGACCGCGCGCAGGGCGCTGTCCTCGTCGCCATTGCCAGTGATGACGATGACTTTCGTATCCGGCGCCAGGCGCAGGGTTTCGGCCAGCGTGCGCAGCCCCTCGTCGACGCCATCAGCATCGGGCGGCAGCCCGAGATCCTGCAGCACGACCTGCGGCTCATGCCGGCGCAGCTGGGTGATGGCGGTATCACGATCTTTCGCAAACAACAGCTCATACCCTTCGAAAACCCAGCGCAACTGCCGTTGCAGCGCCAAATCATCTTCCACAATCAGCAATGTGGATGTATTGTCATGCATGCGTGACCTCGTCTGTTGGTAATGCCTCCTGTGTCGCGCTGTCGGCGGCGCGCGGCAGTTTAAGCGTGAATACCGTGCCCGCGCCGGGCAGGCTGCTGACCTCCACATCACCGCCGGATATGCGCATGAACTCGCGCGCCTGATACGCGCCTATGCCCATGCCGCGGCTGGACTTGGTGGTGTAAAACGGCTGGAACAGGGCATCGCGAATGAATTCCGGCTGCATGCCGGTGCCATCATCCTCGACCCGGATGTAAATCCAGTCCATGTCGGCCGTTACCCGCACCTCGACCCGGCCATCGGCGGTGGTGGCATCCTGGGCGTTGCGCACGACATGGCCCACGATCATCCCCAGCCGCTCCGCGTCAAGCACGGCGAATACATCCTCGGCGGCCAGCATCAATTCTGGCTGCGGCTGCCTTGCATCCAGACTGCGAATGGCGCCTGCCACGATCCGGTCGACTCGGACACGCCGCCTGCTCTGCTGGCCCGGCTGCGGGCGCTGCAGTTGCTGCAGCAACCGCTTCATGCGGGTCACCGAGCTGTCGATGGTCAGAATCATGTCGTCGATGAATTCCGGATTGGTCTTGTGCTTTTGTGCATTTTGTACCACCAGCGACTGCTGCGCCACGATATTCTTCAAATCGTGCATGAGAAATGCAGTAAAGCGGTTCACCGCCTCGAATTGCCGCGCTTGGGACAGTGCCTGGCTGCTTTCCTGCTGATCAAGGAAACTGCCCACCTGGCGTCCGATGGCCTTCAACAAGTCCAGGTCTTCCCAAGTCAGATCATGGGGCGCCCGCGGCGCTGACAGCAAGATGAAGCCCAGCAGGTCCTGTTCGCGCAGCAGCGGCAAAATCCAGCGCGCCCGTGGAATGTCATCCAGCCATTGCGGCAATTGCAGATGGTCATAGAGCGTTGGCTCGCGCCGATGTTCCTGGATATCCACGATCCAGTGCCTGCTGCGCAGCAGCATTGCCAGGGGCGCCGCCGAGTCGAGGGTGGCCACGGCCAGGGTCATGTTCCAATGCGCCGTACATATATAGTGATCATCGCGCTGCAGCCACAACGCCCCGGCCGGGCTTTCCATGACATGCGCCACCGCCTTGATCGAACGCTGATAGGGATCAACCGTCTCTTCGCTGTCGTTGAGGCGCTCGGTCAAACCCAGCCATTCTTCCCGATAATCGTACTTGTAGCTGAAGAAATGCTTGTTGATGAGAAGATTGATTCGTGCTCGCACCTGCCACGACAACAGCATGATCAGCAGCAGCAGCAACCCTGCGGCAACAAACAGGATGGCGAGGAATTCGCCCCACGTGCCGCCCAGATTGCGCACGAAATAACCGCCAACCGCCATCACCAGCAGGTAGCCGCCACAGACGATGAGCGCCCCCGTATGAAACGCCGCCCGCCGCGAGACGTGCACATCCAGCGACCAGGATTGATTGCGCGCTGCCGCCACCACGATCAGCGGCACGGTCAGGGCGTTGACTGCGCCGCGCGTATTCCACAGCGCGGCAGGAATCTGCTGGCCCAGCAGCGAGTACGAATACATGAAAAAATCGTAGACAAACAGCGTCGCCACGGCCAGGCACATGTATTTGAGGCCCCAGCGCTCCTTCTGCCTGGCATCGCGAAACAGCTGCTCCACCAGAATCAGGATCCAGAGCGACATGAGCATGGTACCCAGCACAAAAACCAGCAGATCGACACGAATCAGATTCGGCAGCGCCAGGACGCCTGCGCGCATGGCGAAGTAGGAGAGCATGCCCACCGGCAGGATGATTGCAGGCAGGCTCAACACGAAGCGGGTGCGATCGGATTTCGCACTCGGCATCGCCCAGGCGATGAACAACAGCCAGGCACCATCGCGCACGATTTCCGCGATCACCACGGGCAGGACAGGCAACACGCGCAGCAAACCGGCAACCGCGGCGAAGCACCAGATGGCATTGAGGGCACATACCAGGGTCAGCAGAGCGCCGTGCGTGCGACCGCCCCAGTTCAGCAACAAAAACAACGCCAGGCCCAGGAATCCCAGGCCACCGCTGAGGTAGCTGAATATGCCGGTGTTGACCAGGGCGAATTCGGTCATGATGTTGTTTTATCCCCCGCGTCGGCCAAGCCCCTCATCGCGCACCCTTGCGCGCCAGCACCACTTCGACCGTGCCCAACAGAATGAGGAAATCGAGAAACGTGCTGCGATTCTTTACATAGTACAAATCATACTGCAGCTTCGCGTTGGCATCTTCTTCCGAAGCGCCATAAGGGTATTTGAGCTGTGCCCAACCGGTAATCCCCGGCTTGACTTGATGCCGCAACGAATAGTACGGCAGTGTCTTATTCAGCTGCGGCACGAATTCCGGGCGCTCCGGGCGCGGCCCCACCAAACTCATGTCGCCCTTGATCACGTTCAGCAGCTGCGGCAATTCGTCCAGCCGGTGCTTGCGGATGAAAACACCAGCGCGGGTGATGCGCGGGTCATCGCGCTCCGCCCATTGCGCCGTTTGTTCAGCCTCCGCGTCAACGCGCATGCTGCGAAACTTGATGATGCGGAATTCGCGACCATCGCGACCGACTCGCGTCTGGACGAAAAACACTGGGCCGTGAAAGCCGTCATCGAGCAGAATGGCCAATGCTGTCAGCAGCATGATCGGCGCCGAGATGATCAGCAGAATAGTCGCGAAAATCAGATCAAGCACCCGCTTTATGCCATCCTCGAGCAGACTCTGATTAAAGCCATCCGAATAGATCAGCCAATCGGGTGTCAGCAGTTCGGTCTTGATCCTGCCGGTCTGGCGCTCGTAAAACGTCAAGGCATCACTGACATGGATGCCGTGGATGCGGCAATCCATCAGCTCCGTGGCCGGAAAATTGCCTCGGCGCTCATCCATGACGACCACGATTTCGTCAATATGCTGCTTGCGGACAATGCTCGACAGGGAACCCTTGGCTTCACATAACTGCTGGGGTTTGACCTGTACATCCTCACCGGGCACCGGCACGCAGCCGATCAGCGCAAAGAAACGGTAATCACTGCGCCGGCGCAAGCGAGAGAGCAGCTCTGCGGCATCAGCACCTGCGCCGTAAAACAAGACGCGCCAGCGAGTTTCACTCTTTTTGCTTGCGTGGTAGTCGAAGAACTGAACTGCCAGCGCTCCCGGTAGTGCAAACAGCAACGCCAGAATGGTGATGCCGCGCCCCGGATGCAGCGATGGCAACAGCGAAAACAAAACCAGCAGGCACATTCCGGCCAGGATAAAGCCGGCAACGACACGCAGGATGACACTGAGCGGCCCGCCATCGCGCGGGCGATGACCTGCGCCTATGGCAAACATGCACAGCAGCAACACGCTGGCAAACGCCATGGCCTGCAGCAACAGCAGGAATCCTGACATGCGCGGTGCCTGCGGATGCAGGCCAAGGCGCAGGTGGACCGCCGCATAAACCGCGCCCACCACCCACAGCGCCAGCAGCAAGACCTGCAGCAGAACCCGGGCGTGAATATAGTGATTGAAAAAACGCAGGGTACTCACGGCTCCCCCTCCCCAACAATGATGGACAAGCTGCGGGATGCGTGCCCGAGGTGACCCCTCACGGCCATAATCATCCTATTGTGCACAGCATTGCCTCCCTCTTGGGTCTCCGACGTGGCGCCTGGCATATTCCACCATCGCCACCCGCCCAAGACCCACTTGCAGACTTACGACTCGGTTGACTTGTTAACGCCCCAATCATACTAAATCGCACAGCTGTTGTGTCGAACAACATTACACTTTGATTAGTACATTCCCTAGGTATTTGCGCTTTGCAGCAAACCTCTCCTTTGCCGATCGTGCGCCTTCGTTTTTTCTTTTCATCCACAAACTTATGCAGCAGCGGCCACAAGCAGAGTGTCTGCTGTTGCTGGCATGGGCAACACGGGACACTACCCGCGCATGCGGTAATGAAAGGAAACTTATGGGAACCATGTCGATTTTATTTACACTATTTTAATTTCAATGTGTGCACAAATTATAACTCATTGACAAAATGCGCGTTATTTCTTTGGCATGCTCCTTGCATCATTCGTTCTGCGGGTAATCGTAATCTGATAGCGCACTAGGAGGTGCTAAGTGAAAACGTATAAATATATGGGGTTCATCGGGGTGGCAGTTGCTGCCCTGTTCGCCGGGCAGGCCTTCGCGCTGAGCTGTCCGACATCGCCAGCGCTTGGCAAGGCCACGCATGGCACGCATGTTTGCGTTGCAGAAGAAGGTTGGGATGGAAGCTCATTGCAAGATGCGCTTGACTCCATGACCCCCAACCCCGGTGACATTGATGTCTACAACGACCAACATTCGCCCAGTTCCTACTGGCGGATCGGTGTCTCCGGCGGCGCTGTAACCCGGCTTGTCATGGAAATTGCTGACAATGCGGCCTTCAATTCCTTCGGTATTTTTGACCCGACCAATATCGAAAACAAGCTGGAGATCTTTGGCGCCGGTGATAACGCAGGAGCTCGCACCACCCTCTGGGATAATGGTAGCGGTCAGTTTGAAGTTGATGGTGTAACAGCACAATTCGGAGCAGGCAAACTGTTCGGATTCTATCTGGATGCAGGCGAGCGCGGCCTGTTCTTCTCCGACCCGAGTCTGAATTGGGATGAAGATGCCGCTGGCACCTATCCCAATGGCATGCCGCACATGGTCGCATTCGAGGGTAATGGCACCTATTTAAAGAATGACAGCCTCGGCATCGAGGGCACCTTCATGGCCAATGAGTTCCTGCTGGCCTGGGAAGATACGCCGTGGGCCAATTCCGACCTGGACTACAACGACTTCCTGGTGTTTGTTGAATCAGTTGAGCCTGTCCCGGAGCCTGCAATTGTCGGCATGTTCGCCTTCGGCGTGCTGCTGATCGGCATGGGTGCTGGCGTCCGGCGCCGCCGCTCGAGCTGGGCCTAGTCGGGCAGGATCTCTTGCTCACATGACTTACTTACGTTCAAGTTAATCGAGCGCCAATAATAAAAATAAAAAACAAGACAAAAACAACAATACATCTACTGGCGGCGAGCCTGGCTCGCCGCTTTTTTATGCCTGCGTCTCGCCGATTTCTACCGGCAAGACTGCACTGAACATCTGATATGTACCAATCACAGCTATGGTATAAAGTCTCCTGATCATGTATCAGTCTCAGCTACGCCAAAACAGGGTTGTCATTTCGACCGTAGTGCGAAGCACGAAGTGGAGAAATCTCGATATAAGCGACTGATGAAAAGAGATTTCTCCATTCCGGTCGCAGACTCCCTCCAGTCGAAATGACAGAGCTCAGAGTAGGTGGCTGAGTCTCATACATAATCAAGTAAAGTCTTGCCATCTAGACCGTAGCGCGAAGCACGGAGCGCAGCAATTTCGATGCAAATGACTGATGAAGAGAGATTTCTCCATGCTGGTCGCAGGCCCTCTCCAGTCGAAGTGTCGAAGTTCAAGGCGGGTGGCTGAGGCGCATGCATAATCAAGCTGGTTCATGCACCAGCCTTGACGTGCAGACCACACCCAGCCGCGTTCCATAAGGAATCCAGTTACGTTATCATCATGCGGCAAATCAACTAATTATCCGAATCAAAATGCTCGTACCCTTGTTGCTGGCCGGCGGCACCGGCACGCGGCTGTGGCCGCTGTCACGCGAAGCTCGACCAAAACAGTTTTTGCCATTGGCCAATACCGGCAATACCGGCAACCGCAGCGAGAATATCAGCCTGATGCAGGCCACACTGCGCCGCATCATTGCTCTCGAAGAAGCAACCGAGCCGCTCGTCATCGGCAATCAGGAGCACCGCTTCTTGCTTGCCGAAGAGCTGCGCCAGGCCGGCTTGGGCGGGCGCATCGTGCTGGAGCCGATGGGGCGCAATACCGCGGCCGCAGCTGCGGCCGGTGCACTGGAAGCCATTGCCCGCCATGGCCCCGATTGCCAACTGCTGATCATGCCGTCGGATCATAAAATCGATTCTGCGGATGCTTTCACTGAAGTGGTCAACCGCGCCCGCAGCGCCGATAAGCGACACAAGCTGGTGGCATTTGGCATTCAGCCGACGCATGCGGAGACGGAATACGGTTATATTCATCGCGGCGCGAGTTATTCGGAAACGGCATTCGTCATCGACGAGTTTGTCGAAAAGCCAGATCGAAAGGCTGCGCAGGCTTACGTCGACAGTGGCGAATATTACTGGAACAGTGGTATTTTCCTGTTCGGTGCGCAAGCTTACCTGGACGCGCTCGCCAACCATGCCAACGACATTTACGCACAGGTGCGCGCGGCGCATCAGAATGCGAGCGAGGACATTGATTTCCTGCGC
>DATGUT010000123.1:0-7875 GCA_035301185.1 Salinisphaeraceae bacterium | reverse complement strand
ATGCGGCCCACTGGCTGGCCAAGCGCCTGGGCACCGCCGGCGAGCGCCTGGTCGTACAGGAAGCGACCGACGGATGGCATGTCGGCAGTGGCCAGCCGATTGCGATGCTGGCTGATCAGGCGCTGGGCGTATTCCAGCCAGCGCAGCTCTTCCGCCACGCTGACGCTGACGTGACTGTCCGAGCCAATGCCGAGGCGCCCGCCGGCGGCAAAGAAGTCCTGGGCCGGGAAAATGCCGTCGCCGAGATTGGCCTCGGTGGTCGGACACAATCCGGCGACGGCGCCGCTCGAAGCGATTTTCTGCACTTCTGTCGGCGTGATGTGGGTGGCGTGGATCAAACACCAGCGTGCATCCACCGGTGCATTGTCGTACAGCCATGCCACCGGGCGCTGGCCGCTCCAGGCGAGGCAGTCGTCGACTTCGCGCTGCTGTTCCGCAATGTGTATGTGCACCGGCACGTCCGCGTCCAGGGCCAGCACCGGCTCGATCTGTTCCGGGCTGACCGCGCGTAATGAGTGAAAGCACAGCGCGAGCCGCTGCCGTGCCTGCCCGGCCAGGCGCGCGCGCAATGTCTGCCAGAGTTCGAGATAAGCGTCGGTGTCATGAATGAAGCGGCGCTGGCCTTCGGCCGGCGGCTGCGCGCCAAAGCCGCTGTAGCTGTACAGCACCGGTGCCAGGGTCATGGCCAGGCCGGCATTTTCGGCGGCCGCCAGCAGGCGATTGGAGTTCTCGGCCGGATCCGCGTGGGCGCGGCCATCCTGGTCATGATGCAGATACTGGAACTCGACCACCGAGGTGTAGCCCGCCTGCAGCATTTCCACGTACAGGTATTCGGCGACGGCCTGCATGTGCTCTGGCGTCATGCGCGCGACCAGGTCGTACATGCGCTGGCGCCAGGACCAGAAGCTGTCCTGCGGATCGCCGACGGCTTCGGCGAGCCCCGCCATCGCACGCTGGAAGGCATGCGAGTGCAGATTCGGCATTTTCGGCAGCAGCGGCCCGGCCAGCCGTTCGGCGCCATGCGCCGCGGCATCCGGCTGCACCGTCTGCAGCGTGCCGTCGGCCGTGATCGTCAAGCGTACATTGCGCGCCCAGCCAGTTGGCAGCAGCGCGTCACGTGCGAACAATTCCATGTCTTCACCCGCCCTGGTTGGTTGTATATACAATTACACACATTTGTATTGCGATACAATAACCCACGCTACGCGACGCGAAACCGATTCGCAGCACACTTTCGGCCGAGGTTTGCCATGGAAACAATCGAAGTCGAATCCCGCAACGGGCCGCTGGTCCTGAGCATGCCGCACGGCGGCACCGGCGTGCCGGATGCCATTTGGCAGCGGCTGACGGCCACTGCGCGGGCGCTGCATGATACTGACTGGCGCATCGCCAGGTTGTACGATTTTGCCGCAGCGCTGGATGCCTCGGTCGTGCGCACCCGCATGTCCCGCTATGTCATCGACGTGAATCGCGACCCTGAGGGGCAGTCGCTTTATCCGGGCCAGAGCACCACCGAACTGTGCCCGACCGTGACCTTCGACGGCGAGCCGCTGTACGCGCCGGGTGACGAGCCGGATGAGCAGGAAATCCTGATGCGGCGGCAGACCTGGTTCATGCCCTATCACGATGCCCTGGCGGCAGAGCTCACCCGCGTCAAGGCACAGCACGGCTTCGCCCTGCTCTACGATTGCCATTCCATTCGCTCATTCATCCCGCGCCTGTTCGACGGTGAACTGCCCGTGCTCAGCATCGGCACCAACAGCGGCGCGAGCTGTGCGCCGGCAATGCAGCAGGCCGTGGTCGAGCGGGTCGCGGCTCAGCAGCAATTCAGCCACGTGGTCAACGGCCGTTTTCGCGGCGGCTGGATCACCCGCCACTACGGCAATCCGCAGGCACGCGTGCATGCCCTGCAGCTGGAACTGGCGCAGCGCGCCTACATGGAAGAAAAACCGCCCTACGCTTTCAACGAAGACAAAGCCGAGGCTGTCCGCCCGCTTTTGCGCTCGCTGTGCGAAACCATGCTGGACTGGGCCGAGAAGGACCAGCCTTGAGTGCGCCGCCGCGCTACAAGCTGATCAAGCAGCACCTGCTGCGCCAGATTCATTCCGGCGCCTACCAGCCGCATCATCAAATCCTGCCGGAGCAGCAGCTGGCCGAGAAATTCAACGTCAGCCGCATGACCGCGAACAAGGCGATTCGCGATCTGGTTCACGAGGGCTACCTGATCCGCAAGCCTGGTGTGGGCACGTTCGTCACCGACCTCAAGGCCGAGTCGGCACTGTTCGAAATCCGCAACATTGCCGACGAAATCACAGAGCGCGGCCACGACTATGCCAATGCCGTGGTCTGCCGCGAAACCAGCATGGCGAGCGAAGACGTTGCCCTGCAGCTGGCGGTGAAACCAGGCACACGCGTCTTTCACACCATTCTGGTACACAGCGAGAACGGCATCCCGATCCAGATCGAGGATCGCTATGTCAATCCGGACTGGGTGCCGCATTATCTCGACAGCGATTTCAGCGAACAGACGCCAAACCAAGTGCTGGTCGCCGCCTGCCCGATTTCGCGGCTGGAGCACCGGGTCGAGGCAGTATTGCCAGATGCGTTGGTGGCCGAGTTGCTGGAAATTGCCGCCTCGACCCCTTGCCTGCGCATGATCCGCCGCACCTGGAGCGATGCGCACTTGATCAGCTATGCGCGCCTGACTTATCCGGGTGATCGCTACAAGCTGCGCTCGAGCACGTAAGCATTATTCATTGCCGCCGTTTTGCCTGACCGTGTGCAGGAGACGGCTTAATCCAACTCTTCCATCAACATCATGCTGCGCCGCAGCATGGCCCAGGCCATGCAAGCGCCTGTTCACGGCATTTTCAGCGCTGTCATGGATGCGCTGGCAAGGACACAGCCGGTGGCAAAAAATATTTTCTGAAAACGGTTGACAGCCTGTACATGCTCTGCAAATGTATATACAAACCCGTTGATGCAGGAAGCAGCAATGTCGGAGCAGACCCCCATGCTATGGCTCGACATGACCATATTCGACGGCCTGCGGGAGTTGCCCGAGCCGATGGCGGTCATGGTGCAGGGCGAGCGCATCACACACCTTGCGCCGATGCGCGAATTCGACCACAGCCTGCGTCAAGACGCACGGGCAATGGGCCGCGGCGGTGTCATGACGCCCGGCCTGGTGGACTGCCACACGCATGTCGTCTTCGGTGGCGGCCGCGCCGATGAGTTCGAGCAGCGCCTGGAAGGCGCCAGCTATGCCGAGATCGCCCGCGCCGGCGGTGGCATCCTCTCCACCGTGCGCGCCACCCGCGAGGCGGATGAACAAGAGCTGTTCGAGCGTGCCCGCCCGCGGCTGCAGGCCATGATCGACGACGGCGTCACCTGCGTCGAAATCAAGTCCGGCTATGGCCTTACTGTGGCCGACGAGCTGAAGATGCTGCGCGTTGCCCGCCGCCTTGGTGAAGAACTGCCGGTGCGTGTAGTCACTTCATTGCTGGGCGCACATGCGCTGCCGCCCGAGTACCAGGATGACAGCGACGGCTACATCGACCTGATCTGCGACGAGATGATTCCCGCTGCCGTCGCCGACGGCCTGGCCGATGCGGTGGACGTGTTCTGCGAAAACATCGCCTTCAGCGTGGCCCAGTGCGAGCGCGTGTTCCAGGCGGCCCAGCAGCACGGGCTGCCGGTCAAGGCGCACGCGGAACAGCTGTCCAACCTCGGTGGTGCCGCGCTGGTCGCGCGCTACCAGGGCCTGTCGGCGGATCACATCGAATATCTGGACGCAGAAGGAGTGGCCGCCATGGCCGCGGCCGGCTGCACCGCCGTGCTGCTGCCCGGCGCATTTCATACTTTGCATGAGACCCAGCAGCCGCCAATCGATCTGCTGCGCGAGCAGGATGTGCCGCTGGCCGTGGCCACGGATGGCAACCCCGGCAGCTCGCCGCTGTTCCAGCCGACGCTCATGCTCAATCTCGCCTGCACTCTGTTCCGGCTGACACCACGCGAAGCCCTCGCCGGCATGACCCGCAACGGCGCACGCGCCCTCGCCCGCAACGATCTGGGGCGCATCGAGATGGATGCAGTTGCCGATCTCTGCGTCTGGGACATCGACCGTCCGGCCGAACTGGCCTATGCCGTGCAGCCCGGACGCCTGCGTCAGCGCGTCATCAACGGAGAAACGACGCACGCATAACGCAACCGCCGCACCTGATCCAACTGGAGGAGCCATGTCTGACACCAACCCCCGCCACGATTCGAGCCGTTCCATTGCCGCGCCCACGGGCACGAAGCTCACCTGCAAGAGCTGGCTCACCGAAGCACCGTTGCGCATGCTCATGAACAATCTCGATCCCGATGTCGCCGAGCATCCGCAGGAGTTGGTGGTGTACGGCGGCATCGGCCGCGCTGCCCGCGACTGGGCTAGCTACGACAAGATTGTCGAGACGCTGCAGCGCCTGGAAGACAACCAGACGCTGCTGGTGCAGTCGGGCAAGCCGGTCGGCGTGTTCGAAACCCACGCTGACGCGCCGCGGGTGCTGATCGCCAACTCCAACCTGGTGCCCGCCTGGGCCAACTGGGAACACTTCAACGAGTTGGACAGGAAGGGCCTGATGATGTTCGGCCAGATGACGGCCGGCTCGTGGATTTACATCGCCTCCCAGGGCATCGTGCAAGGCACGTACGAAACCTTCGTCGAGGCCGGGCGCCAGCACTACGAAGGCAAGCTTGCCGGGCGCTGGATCCTGACCGCCGGCCTCGGCGGCATGGGCGGCGCGCAGCCATTGGCGGCAACCCTGGCCGGCGCCTGTTCGCTGAACATCGAATGCCAGCAATCGCGGCTGGATTTCCGCCTGCGCACCCGCTATCTGGATGAGCAGGCCGACGACCTGGATGATGCGCTCGCCCGCATCGAAAAATACACCGGCGCAGGCAAGGCGGTCTCCATCGGCCTGTGCGCGAACGCCGCGGATGTGCTGCCGGAACTGGTCAAGCGCGGCGCCAAGCCCGACATGGTCACTGATCAAACCAGCGCGCACGATCCGCTGCATGGCTACCTGCCCATTGGCATGACCTGGGATGAATACGTCCGCCGCGGCCAGAGCGAGCCCGAAGTGATCACCCAGGCCGCGAAGGAATCCATCGCCGTGCATGTCGAAGCCATGCTGGCCTTCCAGCAGCAAGGCGTGCCGACCTTCGACTACGGCAACAACATCCGCCAGATGGCCCGCGACGCCGGCGTCGACAATGCGTTCGACTTTCCCGGCTTCGTGCCGGCCTACATCCGGCCGCTGTTCTGCCGCGGCATCGGCCCGTTCCGCTGGGCGGCATTGTCTGGCGATCCGGAGGACATCTACAAGACCGACGCCAAGGTCAAGGAACTGATCCCGGACGACCCGCACCTGCACAATTGGCTCGACATGGCGCGCGAGCGCATCAGCTTCCAGGGCCTGCCGGCGCGCATCTGCTGGGTCGGCCTCGGTGATCGCGACCGCCTCGGCCGCGCCTTCAACGCCATGGTCAAGAGCGGCGAGCTCAAGGCGCCGATCGTCATCGGCCGCGACCACCTGGATTCCGGCTCCGTCGCCAGTCCACACCGCGAAACCGAGTCCATGCAGGACGGCAGTGACGCGGTCTCCGACTGGCCGCTGCTCAACGCCCTGCTCAACACCGCCAGCGGCGCGACCTGGGTGTCGCTGCATCACGGCGGCGGCGTCGGCATGGGCTATTCGCAGCACGCCGGCATGGTCATCGTCTGCGACGGCAGCGATGCAGCCGACGCGCGCCTCGCGCGGGTGCTGCGCAACGACCCGGGCACTGGTGTCATGCGCCATGCCGATGCCGGTTATGACATTGCGGTGCAATGTGCCAAAGACAACAACCTCGACTTGCCCATGATCAACTCATAGCAAGAACGCCAACTGACGAACCGGCCCTGCTCGCCGTTCACTCGCACATAACCCGAGGCCACGTCATGCTTAAAAACCAAACCCGGACGCTCGGCTTGAGACCGGACCCCGCATTCAAACTGGTCACCGCCAGCATACTCGGCATCATCATCTTCTTCCTGCCGCTGCATGTCGCTGGGGTGCGCACCATTCCGCTGGATCACATGGTGCGCATGGTGCAATGGCTGCTGGGGCCACTCACCGGGATATACGCGCTGGCGATGATTAGCGCCGGCGCGATCGAGCCCTGGCTGACGGGCAGTTGGAAGGAAACCCTGACCAATCGCATACTGACGCTGTTCAAGGCACTCGGCGTGGTGTTCGCCATCCTCGCGCTGACCGGCTGGGGCCCGGCCATATTGCAGGCGCCCGACATGCTGCCTTTCCTGTTCGAGAAGCTGGTCATCCCGGTCGGCCTGATCGTGCCGATCGGCGGCGTTTTTCTGGTGCTGCTGGTCGGCTACGGCCTGATGGAGTTGCTGGGTGTGTTGCTGGAGCCGGTCATGCGCCCCATCTGGCGCACCCCGGGGCGTTCCGCCGTCGATGCCGTGGCCTCGTTCGTGGGCAGCTATTCCATCGGCCTGCTGATCACGGACCGCGTCTATCGCGATGGCAAGTATTCGGCCCTGGAGGCCGGCATCATTGCCACCGGTTTCTCCACCGTATCCGTCACCTTCATGGTGATCGTGGCCAAGACGCTCGATCTGATGTCGATCTGGAACACGTACTTCTGGGGCGCGCTGGTGATCACGTTCCTGGTGACGGCGCTCACTGCGCGACTGCCGCCACTGTCCCGGCTGGATAAGAGTAAAACAGGCAAGGATCTGCCCAGGCCGCAGGGCTCCTGGTTCGCGGCATCCTGGCGGGAAGGCAAGACAGCCGCCGCCGAGGCGCCCAGCCTGCCGCACAACCTCTATGTCAATGGCCGCGATGCCGTGCTGATGACCATCCGCATCCTGCCGACCATCATGTCGGTCGGCCTGACCGGCCTGCTGCTGGCAGAATATACCCCCGTATTCGATGTTTTGGGCTGGATTTTCTATCCCATTGCCGCCTTGTGGCAGGTTGCGGATCCGCTGGTGCTGTCGCAAGGCATAGCCGCCAGCCTGGCGGAGATGTTCCTGCCTGCCCTGCTGATTGGCGCGGAAGCCGAGTTCACGCTGCGTTTCACGGCAGCCGTGGTATCGGTGTCATCGATCCTGTTCTTCTCGGCTTCCATTCCGTGCATCCTGTCGACGCGGATTCCCTTGTCGGTACCGCAAATCGTCGTCATCTGGCTGGAGCGAACGCTGCTGAGCGTTTTCCTGGCCATTCCGATGGCGCAGGTAATCGCTCAGTTTGTCGCCGTTTAAATAGCTTTTATACGACCAAGCACATTATGTGACAACGTTCCATCTACAAAATCCGGCAAGGCCCGACTTTCGCCTACAAAACGATCATCCCGCACGAGCCATAGTCAAATTCGGGAGGAGACATGAGCCAACAAAATGCCATGGCGACGAGTAGTGGAACTCGCCTCAAAACCGTCATTGGGAGCCTGCTTGGAGTTTTTGTGTTTTTTGTGCCGGTGCCGACTCCTGCCGGTAAAACACAGATCCCGCTCGTCATCGCCATTGATTATGTAAAGGATGTGCTGGGGACTTCGCTGGAATATCTCACGCTGGCCGTGGTCGTCTTGCTGTGCATCACCTGGCTTGGCTCGCGGCTGACGACCAGTGCCCGGCTCAAGCACTTCCATCGCAGGGATTCGGCGGTTACGGGCACATTCTTCATTCTGGCCGTAGTGTTCGCATTTCTATTGGTTTTTCGCATCGGACCTGGCTGGTTCCTGGATGAGGACGTGGGCGCGCTGGCACTCTCGCTCGGCGGCAACGTGCTCCTGACCGTATCCATCGCTGGCTTCTTTGTGGTTTTTCTG
>DATGUT010000122.1:0-3727 GCA_035301185.1 Salinisphaeraceae bacterium | reverse complement strand
ATATGATCCACTTTGCGTTGCGGCGTGCGAATTATCGGGTCAGCGAGGCGGCAGATGCGCAGAACGCACGGCTCATGATTGCCGAAACACCGCCTGATCTGATCTTGCTCGACTGGATGCTGCCGGATGTCCCCGGCATCGAGTTGGCGCACGAATTGCGCCGCGATGAGCTGACCGCAGCGATTGCCATCATCATGGTTTCGGCGCGGGTTACCGAGGCAGATCGAGTACTCGGCCTTAATCGTGGTGCAGATGACTATATCGTCAAACCGTTTGCCTCCGCCGAATTGATCGCGCGCATCCGGGCCGTGCTGCGCCGCAGCCAGCCCGCTGTCGTTGATGAAATCCTGGCCCGGGGCGGCCTGCGTCTGAACACGACCAGCCAGCGCGTCACGGCGGACAATGATAGCGTGCACCTGGGGCCGACGGAATACCGCCTGCTGCGCTTTCTGATGGCACATCCCGAGCGCGTGTATTCGCGCGCACAAATGCTGGATCAGGTCTGGGGACAGGGAGTGTTCGTTGCGGAGCGCACCGTCGATGTCCATATCCGCCGCCTGCGCAAGGCGCTGGCACCCCATGGCTACAACCGCTGCATAGAAACTGTGCACGGCAGCGGTTATCGCTTCGCAGCGCCGGCCGGGCCATGAGCATCCCCAGCCTTGATGTAGGCATGATCTGGCGGCGCGAGGCCCTGCTGCTGGCCTGCCTGCTGACGGCGGCTGCGATCATCGGCCTGCTTGTCGGCGCATTCTGGCCCTGCCTGTTGCTGGCCGGCGGCCTGTATTTGGGCATGCACATGCTGCACGCCTACCAATTGCATCGCTGGCTGGTCGCCGAGCGCGGTCGGCTGCCCAACGGCTTCGGCATCTGGCAGGAGATATTCGCTGAGCTGTACCGACTGAAGCAGCGCAATCGCCAGCGCAAGAAGCGGCTCAACAACATTGTCCAGGAATTTCGCGCATCCACTGCGGCTCTGCCGGATGGCGTGGTGGTGCTCGATCGCCTCGGGCGCATCGTCTGGCTCAATCAAGCGGCGGGTGTTCTGCTGACCTTGCGCAATCCGCAGGATATCGGCCAGCGTATCGTCAATTTGCTGCGCATGCCCGGTTTTGTCCGCTTCGTCAATCAGGGCGCGGAACAAATCAGCGAACTCGAAGCTACATTGCCGAACAACGACCAGAGCACGATTCTGCTGCGCCTGATCCCATATGGCAATCAGCAACAGCTGCTCATGGCCCGGGACATCAGCGCGCAGAAGCAACTCGACACCATGCGCCGCGATTTCGTCGCCAATGCCTCGCACGAGTTGCGCACGCCGCTCACGGTACTGCGCGGCTATCTGGACATGATGCACGAAGACAGCGCTGAACAAGCGGCATTGGCGCAGTGGCGCAAGCCGATTGTCGAAATGGTGGCCCAAGCCCGGCGCATGGATCATATCATCGCCAGCCTGCTGGAGCTGGCGCGCCTGGAGTCCGAGGGCGCGCAACAGGAGCAAACCAGGGTCGACATGCCGGAGCTGATCCATACGCAGGCGGCACAGCTGCGCGCTACCGCAGCCGTCGAGCATGACTACCAGCTGGAGATTGACGAGGCGCTGCTGTTGTATGGCCGCAGCGAGCAGTTGCAGAGCATTGTTGCCAACCTGCTCGCGAACGCCATTCGCTACACCGGGGCAAACGGGCGCATACGCGTTGCCTGGTGGCAGGACGAGCAGGGCGCCCATCTGAGCGTGACCGACAATGGCATCGGCATAAAGACGGCTCTCATCCCGCGGCTGACCGAGCGTTTTTACCGCGCCGATGCCGCTCGCGATACCGATTCAGGCGGCATCGGGCTGGGACTGGCCATTGTGCGCCATTGCCTGGAACACCACGAGGCGGAGCTGTCGATCAACAGCAGTCCGGGACGCGGCAGCTCTTTTGTCTGCAGTTTTCCGCTGCCACGCACAATGACCCGCGCTTCTGCATAAGCGCTGCAGCCCGGCCGGTGTCGTGAATCGCGGCACGGACGATGGCTGTATTCCGCTGCGGCCGGCTGTCACATTCCTGTAACAAGGTTGGATTACCATGCTAGGCACGCAAGCAATACCAATTGTGCCGCAGGCATCGGCCCGGCTGCAGGATTTTTGGCATCCCGCGCAAGGCCGTGTACCACGGCAGCAATGCATGTGACTTCATGACGCTCAGC
The DNA here is from genome assembly GCA_035301185.1 of Salinisphaeraceae bacterium. GTDB lineage: Bacteria > Pseudomonadota > Gammaproteobacteria > Nevskiales > Salinisphaeraceae > DATGUT01. The sequence continues at coordinate 1,534 of DATGUT010000122.1, read as the reverse complement.
ATCGGTCAAACCCTGCTCATCTTCATCAGCGGCCTATTGCCGCTGATCGTGATGGCCTATTACCTGGGCCAGAGGCGGGCCCGGATCACGCTTGCCCAGGGCAAGGCCATGCATTCGCTGCCACGCCAGTACGGCACCTTTGTGGCGAGCTGGATGGTGTTGGCAGCGGTGACCATCGCCGTGCTCGCCATTGCCGCCCAATTGCTGGACCTGGCCATTCCTCCGGCACCATTCGTGCTGGTACTGTGCCTGGCGGCCGCTGCCGTGGCGCTGGTCATGGCTTTGCACTGCGTGCGCCCGGAACTGCGGGCGCGCAATGTCATCGACCGCTTCGTCAAGCTGCTGCTGTTTTTGGCATCACTGATTTCGGTGCTGACCACGATCGGCATCATCATCACGATCCTGTTTGAGGCACTGCGCTTTTTCAACCAGGTCAGCATTTGGAATTTCATTACTGGTACGGAATGGGCGCCGGTGTCTTCCTTTGGCGCGAGCCAGGGCGGTGCCCAGTCGCATTTCGGTGCCGTGCCGCTGTTTTTGGGCACGTTTGTCATTACCGTCATCGCCATGCTGGTGGCGATTCCGATTGGCTTGTATGCGGCCATTTTCATGGCCGAATATGCGTCGCCGCGCGTACGCCGCCTGACCAAGCCGCTGCTGGAGATGCTGGCCGGCATCCCGACCGTGGTGTATGGCTTTTTTGCCGCCATTACGGTCAGCCCGCTGGTCGTCCAGGCGGCCGCGTTCTTTGGCCTGGAGGCGTCCTATACCAACGGCCTTGCCGCCGGTCTGGTCATGGGCATCATGATCATTCCGTTCATCTCGTCGCTGTCGGACGATGTGATCAATGCGATTCCGAACCAGCTGCGCGAAGGCTCCTACGCGCTGGGCGCAACGCAGGCGGAAACGGTTCGGAAAATCGTTCTTCCGGCTGCATTTCCGGGCATCATGGCGGCAGCCTTGCTGGGGATTTCCAAGGCTCTCGGCGAAACCATGATCGTACTCATGGCCGTCGGTGTGTCGCCGCATCTGACCATCAATCCACTGCAGTCCATGACCACGGTCACCGTCCACATCGTCAATGCACTGACCGGCGACCAAGTGTTTCAAAGTCCGGAAACGCTGGCCGCCTTCGCCCTTGCGCTGGTGTTGTCGATCGTGACGCTGACGCTGAATACCGTATCGGTGCTTATCATTCACAGATTCCGCCAAAATTATGAGTAGCGGGTCGGAAAACAAGCCTCAGCCGATTGCGTCAAGCTCGCTGCGGCCCTCGAGGCGACTCCGGGCGCGCTACCGCGCGGCCCGGCGCCATCGCCTGTATTGCCTGACTGCGGTATTGCTGACGGCCGGCTTTTTGCTGTTCTTCTTCGGCTCCCTGATTTATCAGGGCTATTCGGCCTTCATGAAGACCCAGGTGCGGATCGAGTTCACCTACACGCCCGAATCGGTCCAACACCCGGAGGCGGTGCTGCCGGCGCACGTGGCTTCGTTCCTGAGCCACGCCTGGGCGCGGACGCTGCCGCAGCAGGTC
>DATGUT010000121.1:0-8027 GCA_035301185.1 Salinisphaeraceae bacterium | reverse complement strand
AAAGGCATCGGCCTCGGCGCGGGCGCTCAGGTGGCGGCTCAAGGCGCCGCAGCAGCCGGCCTGCGGCGCAGTGATCAGCTCGATGCCGAAGCGCGCCAGCACTTGGGCGGCGGCCGCGTTGGTGGCAGGTGTGGCGCTCGGTTGCACGCAGCCGTCCAGCACCAGCATGCGCCGCGTGAGCTGTGTCCGGTCCGGTTCCGCCAGCGTGGGCTGACGCGGGGGAATCCTGTGCCGCAGCGGGGTCAGCGGGCCGCGCAGCAACGGCCGCGCCAGGCGCCCCAGCGCCAGCAACAGGCCGAAACGGCGCCGGTACGGCAGCACCTGGCGCAGGCCCCAGCGCGTCAGGCGCGCGCCAGCGGGGCGCGGCACCTGGGCATCGACCAGCTCGCGGCCGATGTCGAGCAGCTTGGCATATTCCACACCCGAAGGGCAGGTGGTCTCGCACATGCGGCAGGTGAGGCAGCGATCCAGATGCAGTTGTGTGCTGGCACTTGGCGTGGCGCCTTCGAGCACCTGCTTCATCAGGTAGATGCGCCCGCGCGGGCTGTCACGCTCGTCGCCGAGCAGCTGGTAGGTTGGGCAGGTCGCGGTGCAAAAGCCACAATGGGTGCAGGCACGCAAGATGCGGTTCGCCTCCTTGCCGTCCGCGGTGTCACGCAAATGTTCGCTAATTGAAGTCTGCATTACAAATCAGGATACAGGCGACCGCGGTTGAACAGGCCGGCCGGGTCCAGGGATTGTTTCAGGCGCCGATGCAGGGTGAGCAGGCCTGCCGGCAACGGATGAAAACGCGGCGTGGCCTGGCCGCGGTAGACGCTGGCATGGCCGCCCACTGCAGCAACGGCGGCGCGAATGGCATGGGCATCGGCCTCGCTGCGCAGCCAGCGCTGAGCGCCGCCCCAGTCGATGGCGCGTGCGCCCGCCAGCGCCAATGGCGGTGTCGCCGGCGCCAGCGCCAGCCGCCACAAGGGCGCATCGCCGGCAAAAAAGGCACGCCGTTGCTCACGCACGCCGGCCCAGAAGTCGGCATCATCCTCGAGCGGATCGCCGCCGAGCGCGGCGCGCGCCGCGGCAATCGCCGGCTGCGCACCGGCCAGGCGCACGTAGGCGTGGCCATCCTCCCACCAGGTGGCGCTGATCGGGTGCGGTTTGCCAGCCCACCGGTTGAACAGGGTAATGGCTTCAGCCGCGCTGCATGGGCGCACCAGGGTGGTTTGCGCGCGTGGCAGCGGCAGCACCTTGAGGCTGACATCGAGCAGCACGCCGAGCGTGCCCCAGGCGCCCACCATGAGCCGCGACAAATCGTAGCCGGCGACGTTTTTCATCACTTCGCCGCCGAAGCGCAGCACTTGCGCACGGCCATTGATGAGGCGACAGCCCAGCACGAAATCGCGCGCCGCGCCGGCATACGGGCGCGCCGGGCCGGACAGGCCGGCCGCAATGGTGCCACCGATGGTGGCGCTGGCGCCGAAATGGGGCGGCTCGAAGCCGAGCATCTGGCCTTCCCGGGCCAGCGTGTCCTGCAGCTCGGCCAGGCGCGTGCCGGCGCGCACGGTCACGATCAGCTCGCTCGGCTGGTAATTGACGATGCCGCTGTGGACGGTCATGGCCAATGGCTTGCCGCCGGTGCCGGCTTCACCGAGAAATGCCTTGCTGCCGCTCCCAGCAATGCGCAGTGGTTGCTCCGCGGCCAGTGCCGCGGCCACATCGGCCTGCAATTGTTCACCGCGATCGCTCAAAACCGCTCCAGATGGGGGAAGGGGAGTTTGCCGTCGTGCACGTGCATGGCGCCGAACTCGGCGCAGCGATGCAGGGTTGGCACCGCCTTGCCGGGATTGAGCAGCCCGGGCGGGTCGAAGGCCGCCTTCACGGCATGGAACTGGGTCAGCTCATCCGGCGGGAACTGCACACACATCTGGTCGATCTTTTCCACGCCGACGCCGTGCTCGCCGGTAATCGTGCCGCCATGCTCGAGGCATAACTGGCAGATGGCGCCGCCGAAGGCTTCGGTGCGCTCCCACTCGCCTTCGATGTTGGCGTCATAGAGGATCAGCGGGTGCAGATTGCCGTCGCCGGCGTGGAACACATTGGCGACGCGCAGACCGTAGTGTTCCGACAGCGCGTAAATGCCCTGCAAGACCTCGGCCAGCGCGTGGCGTGGAATGGTGCCGTCCATGCAGTAGTAATCGGGCGAGATGCGGCCCATGGCCGGGAAGGCGGCGCGTCGGCCGGCCCAGAACAGGGCGCGCTCGTCCTCGTCGCGGGACACCCGCACCTCGTTGGCGCCGCCGCGCTCCATTACATCCACGACGATGGCCAGGTCATCCTCGACTTCGTCCGTGGTGCCGTCGACTTCGCACAGGAGAATGGCCGCCGCGTCGGTCGGATAACCGGCGCGCACGAAATCCTCGGTCGCGCGAATGGCCGCATTATCCAGCATTTCTAATCCGGCCGGGATGATGCCGGTGCTGATGATGGCGGCCACGGCATCGCCGGCGGCGCTGACGTCATCGAAAGCGGCCAGCACGACGCGGGCCAGATCCGGCGTCGGCAGCAGCTTGACCACGACCTCGACGATGACGCCAAGCAGGCCTTCGGAGCCGGTCATCAGCGCCAACAAGTCGTAACCGGGCGCATCCAGGCCGCTGCTGCCAATGGTCAGGCGCTCGCCATCGACAGTCACGATTTCAACCTGCACGATGTTGTGCACGGTCAGGCCATACTTGAGGCAGTGCAGGCCGCCGGAGTTCTCCGCCACGTTGCCGCCGATGCTGCAGGCGATTTGCGAGGACGGATCGGGCGCGTAATACAGCCCATGCTCGGCCACCGCCTCGGAAATGGCCAGGTTGCGCACCCCAGGCTGCACGGTGGCGCGCCGGTTGGCGACGTCAATATCCAGGATATGCTTGAATTTCGACAGCGACAGCAGCACGCCCGCGGCCAGCGGCAGCGCGCCGCCGGACAGGCCGGTGCCGGCGCCGCGTGCCACCACGGGCACGTTGGCGCCATGGCAGATGCGCATGATTTCCTGCACCTGCTCGATGGTGTCCGGCAGCACGGCGATCAGCGGCACCTGGCGAAACGCCGACAGGCCATCGCACTCGAACGGCTTGAGATCCTCCTCGTGATGCAGGACGGCTTCTGCCGGCAGGATGGCCTTGAACTGGGCGACAAGCGCTTGCTTGTTGCTGTCGGGCGTGCTGTGATCCGATTGTGGCTGGGTCATGGGCTTGCATGCGGTTGGCTGGGGCGAGCCAGGTGCTGCAGCTCGAGCATCAGGCCTGGCCCTTGTTTTGTCGCTCCATCATGTCAGCTTGCACGATTTCGATCCAGTAGCCGTCCGGATCGCGGATGAACGCCAGGCCCTTCATCTTGCCGTCGTTGACGTCCTTGACGAAATCCACGCCCAGCTCGTGCAAGCGCGCGCAGGCGGCGTGCACGTCGGGCACGGTGATGCAGATGTGGCCGTAGCCCTGGGGCTGGTCATTGCCGTTGTGATGCTGCACGTTGGGGTCGTCTTCCGTGCCCCAGTTGTGGGTCAACTCCAGCATGCCGGGATGGCCGAACGTCCAGGTGGTGCGTGCGTCCGGGTCGTCGCTTGGCACGTCGTCTGGGTTGACGTGGCCGAGAAAATACAGCGTGAACGACATTTCCGGAAAATCCAGCTTGCGCAGCAGGCTCATGCCCAGGCAGCGGCTGTAGAAGTCCAGCGAACGCTCGGGATCCTTGATGCGTACCATGGTGTGGTTGAGAAAGTAGCCCGCGGTGTCGGTGGCCTCACTGTACAGGCCGGGGGCGTCCTCGAAATGTTGTGGCATGAATACCTCGCAGTTGGTTGCAATGGCCGGGGCATGTTGCCACACCCCGGCTTGGATTACAGTGCGCCGCCGTTCATCTGCTCCGCGATGTAGTCCGCCTGGCGGATGGCCAGCGAAACGATCGTCAAGGTCGGGTTTTCCGCGGCGCTGGTGGTGTACTGGCTGCCGTCGGAGATGAACAGGTTGTCAATGTCGTGCGCCTGGCCGTGCTTGTTGCACACGCCGTCGCGCGCCTTTTCGCTCATGCGGCAGGTGCCCATGTTGTGGGTGGCCGGGTAGGGTGGCGTGCGCACGACGCGCGTCGCCCCGGCGGCTTCGTAAACGGCTGTACCCTGCTGGTACGCGTGCTCACGCATGGCGTCGTCGTTCGGGTGGCTGGTGTAGTGGACGTTGGGCGTCGGCAGGCCGTACTGGTCGCGGCGGTCCATATTGAGCGTGATGCGGTTGTCCGCGCGCGGCAAGTCCTCGCCGACGATCCACATGCCCGCCATGTTGGGGTACTGGTCGATGGCCGAGGTGAAATCGCGGCCCCAGGTACCCGGTTCAAGGAACGACGTCGTGAACGGCAGGCCGAGCGCAATTGTCTGGAGCAAATAGCCGCCGGCAAAGCCGCGGCTGGGGTCGTGGCCGCCTTCGTCTTCGATGATGCCGGCCATGACGGTGCCCTTGAACATGTCAACCCGGTCGTCGAAGATGCCGTAGACGGAGGCCGTGGTGTGCTGCATGTAGTTGCGCCCGAGCTCGCCGGAGCTGTTGGCGAGGCCGTCGGGGAACATGGCGGACGCGGAGTTCAGCAGCAGGCGCGGCGATTCGATAGTGTTGCCGGCGACCGCGACGGCGCGCGCCTTTTGGCGTTGGGCGTTGCCGTCCTTGTCGAAATAGATGACGGCATTGACTTTGCCTTGGGCGTCATGCTCGATGCGCGCGGCGTGGCACTCGGGGCGCAGTTCCGCGTGCCCGGTCTTGAGCGCCGCCGGAATCTCGGTGTACAACGTCGACCATTTGGCGCCGTAGCTGCAGCCCTGGAAGCAGAAACCGCGCTGGTGGCAATAAGTGCGCCCGTCGCTCGACGGCCGGCTGTTGATGGCCATGCGCCCGGTGCTGCACTTCTGGTAGCCGATCTTGGTGGCGCCGTTGTACATCACCTTGAAGTTGCTGTTGGCGGGCAGGCCGGGATTGCCGTTGGTGCGCGTGACGTTGAGCTTTTTCTCAGCCTTGTCGTAGTACGGCTCCATTTCGGCCAGCTCGATGGGCCAATCCAACATGTTGGCGCCCGGCAGGTCACCGTAGGTACTGCGCGCCTTGAACTCGTGCTCCTGAAAGCGCAGCGACGCGCCGGCCCAGTGCACCGAGGTGCCGCCGACCGTTTTGCAGATCCAGGCCGGCAGGTTGGGGAAGTCCTTCGCCACGCGCCAGCCGCCGGACGTGGTGCGATCGTCGAGCCAGGCGAGCTGGTTGAACGAGGCCCACTCATCGGCGATGAAATCGGCCGTCGTGTGCAGGGCGCCGGCTTCCAGCAGCACCACGTCGATGCCTTTCTGCGCCAATTCATTCGCGAGCGTGCCGCCGCCGGCGCCAGAGCCGATGATGACGACGACGCTGTCGTCGTCCTGGTCGAAGGTTTGCTTGTTGTCGTACATGCTCATGTTGATTCTCCTCAGGCTGATTCCGCATCCGGCATGGGGCCGCTGGCCTTGTCGGGCAGCTCTGGCAGCCAATGCAGGTCATTGAAGCCGCGGTGCAGGTAGCCGGCGTGGCCCTTTTCGCCCGGGTAGCCGAAGTGCGCGAACGCCAGGTCGTTGTTGTACAACGACACCACGGTGGTGCTGCGCATCTTGTCGAAGAACGGCTCGCCCTCGAGCGCCGCGACATACAGGAATTGCTCGTCGTCGTCCAGATCGAGCCAGCTGCCGCCGGCTGCGCCGTCGAGCCCACGCACGCCGGACTGCAACAGGGCGCGCAGGCCGGGGTCGTCTTCGGCGGATTCGTCGAGCTCCTTGACCACCAGCGCGTAGGCGGCATCTTCGAGGTCATCGTGCGGATACAGGTGGCGAGCGAACTTGAGCAAAGTCTTGCCCTGGTGTTCGTCCAGGGCATTGACTTCCAGTGCCCAGGTTCGGGTCGGCGCCATCAGGGCGATGGAACCGCTGGACAGGGTCAGCGTGCCCACGATCAGAGCGCCGCCGCCTTTGAGGAAGCCGCGTCGGGATGTGGTGATGTCGGGCATGTTTTCTCCTCCGTTTGCTGATGCACTCCTTGTCATGCGGAGTGCTTTTGAAGCATGACTACCGCTCAAGCTAACCTGTTTACAGGCGACAGTGGTATTACCCCGTTACTACATCCATGCGTGCCAGGGATTGATATTTGCCTGCAGGCTTGGTATCAGATCATCATACGTGATGATTGGAGGAGATCATGTGTCATATTTATGCATCTACCGATCCTGACCGCTATCGCTGCACGACACGTTCGATTCGACTGCAGGGCTATGTCACCAGCATTCGGCTGGAAAACGAGTTCTGGAACATCCTCGACAGCCTGGCCGGCGAGCAGGAGATGACCACACCGCAGTTCATCAGTGAATTGTATGACGAGGTGATGGCGGAACGCGGCAAAGTGGGTAATCACACTTCCATGCTGCGTGTTGCCTGTGCGGTGTATCTGAAAAACCAGGCTGCCTGCGTTGCCGCCTGAAGTAAGTTGGCCGGTATAGCCCTGCTTTGGGCGACGGCTCTGCAGCTACAGATTATACGCTGCGTAATCCGCCAGGCGCGAGCGCTCGCCGCGGGCCAGGGTGACGTGGCCGCCGTGGCGCCAGTTGCGAAAGCGCTCGACGACATAGGCGAGGCCGGAGGTGGTTTCGCTCAGATACGGCGTGTCGATCTGGGCCAGGTTGCCGATGCAGACGAATTTGGTGCCAGGGCCGGCGCGCGTGATCAGGGTTTTCATCTGTTTTGGGGTCAGGTTCTGCGCCTCGTCGAGGATGATGTAGCGCTCCAGGAAGGTGCGTCCGCGCATGAAGTTGACCGAGCGGATCTTGATGCGCTTGGACAATAATTCGTTGGTGGCGGCGCGTTCCCAGTCGGAGCCGCCCTGGTCGCCGGTGAGCACTTCCAGGTTGTCCATGAGCGCGCCCATCCAGGGGGTCATTTTCTCTTCCTCGGTGCCGGGCAGGAAACCGATGTCATCGCCAAGGGGCACGGTGACGCGCGTCATGATGATTTCGCGAAAGCGGCGCTCGTCCAGGGTCTGTGCCAGCCCCGCGGCCAGCGCCAGCAGCGTCTTGCCGGTGCCGGCCGCACCGAGCAGGGTGACGAAGTCGATTTCGGGGTCCATGAGCAGATTGAGGGCGAAGTTCTGCTCACGATTGCGTGCATGCACCCCCCAGACGCTGCGCTTGCCGGGGCGATAGTTGTGTGCCAGCTCCAGCACGCAGTCGTTGGCGGCCAGCCGGCGCGTGATCAACTCGACGTCGTTGTCATGCTCGAAGTGCAGCAACTCATTGACGTGCCAGTCGGGCGGCTGGCCGATGTGCAGGCGATACAGGGTGTGCTCGCCCTCCTGCCAGGAATCCATGTCCTGGCCGTGGGTATGCCAAAAATCGTCGGCCAGGGTGGCATGGCCGGTATACAGCAGATCGAGATCCTCGAGCACCTGATCGCTGTGGTAGTCCTGCGCGACAATGCCGATCAGCGCCGCCTTGATGCGCAGGTTGATGTCCTTGGACACCAGCAGGATCTCGGCCTGCGGGCGATTGTTGTGCAGAGCCAATGCGCTGCGCAGGATGCTGTTGTCGGCCTTGTCGCCGGGCAGGGCAGCCGGCAGGCTGGCCTGCGGTGGTTGGGTTTCGAAGAACAGGCGGCCGGAGGCGCGTGGCCTGTCGTCTTCACCGAGCGGGATGATGCCGTTGTTCAGCATGAGTCCCGAAGCGATTTCCGCGTGGCTCCTGCCCTGAATCAGCTCGTCAAAGAAGCGGCTGACCTGGCGCACATTGCGGGCCACTTCGGACAGGCCTTTCTTGGCGCCGTCGAGCTCTTCGAGCACGACCATGGGGATGTACAGATCGTGCTCGTGGAAACGGAACAGGGCGGTCGGATCGTGCATGAGCACGTTGGTGTCCAGTACGAAAACGCGCTGTGGCATAAGTCCTGTGCTGGCGGTGGATTGCGTGCCGGCATGGCGGGTTCGCCGGCAATCAGAAGTGCTTAT
>DATGUT010000120.1:0-6276 GCA_035301185.1 Salinisphaeraceae bacterium | reverse complement strand
GCTGGCATGTGGGCATTCAAGGCACGCGACGGCATTGCCACGGCCATGCATGGCATGTGGGGCTCGTTCTGGATCGCCTGGGGCTTGCTGCACTTCTTGTTTGCGTTGAACGTATTGGCGGCGCCGACTGGCGCAGCGCCGGCAATTGCTCTCTGGTTCTTTGTATTGGCGGCCATCACCATCATGGGCGCCTTCGCGGCAATGGCCGAAAATGCAGGGTTGTCGCTGGTGCTGTATACCCTGGCCGCCGGTTCGGCGATTGCTGCATTCGGCAAGCTGTTTGCCAACGACGTGCTCTTGATCATTGCCGGCTATTTCCTGGTCGTATCGGCTTTTTTCGCTTGGTGGACGGCGAGCAGCATGATGTTCATGAGCGTCGGCAAGAAGTTCATGCCGATTGGTATGGCGCCCGGTGCGCGCAAGGCGCCCGCTGTCAACATTGGGCGGGCCGAGTCCGGAGTCAAGCACGGCCAGTAATGGTGGCAATATGGCAGAGGCTGCTGTGATGCGCGACTCAAATTGAGCTGAGGACCCATGCGCATAGGCCTGTTCGTTCCCTGTTTCATCGATGCCTTCTATCCGGAGGTAGGCATTGCCACGCTTGAATTGCTCGAGCGCCTGGGTTGTGATGTGGATTATCCGTTCGACCAGACCTGTTGCGGTCAGCCCATGGTCAACGCCGGCGCGCATGCCGAGGCGGCGGCCACTGAGCAGCTGTTCGTGGACAATTTCGCTGCTTACGATGTGATCGTGGCGCCTTCGGGCAGCTGCGTGCATCAGGTGCGCAACAACCACGATGCCATCGAACAGACGGCCGCAGTTCGCCATGTGCGCGAGAACACCCATGAGCTGGTGGAGTTTCTGCACGATGTGCTCGAGGTGCGCGAGTTCCCTTGGGCGCGCTTCGCGCACAAGGTGGGCTATCACGATGCCTGCAACACGCTGCGCAGCCTGGGCCATGGCACGCCACCGGAGCGCAATGAGCCGTATTTCTCCAAGCCGCGGGCATTGCTGGAAAACGTCGCCGGCCTGGAGTTGATGCTCAGCCACCGCCCCGGTGAATACTGCGGTTTCGGCGGCACTTATTCAGTGATCGAGCCGGAGGTGTCAGGACAAATGGGGCGCAACAAGGTGTGTGACCACGCGCCCAAGCCTGATCCGCACCAGACCAGGGAGGTTCCGATGTCACGCAGGAAGCCCTGTCGCATCCGGCTCGCGCCCGCCCAGGCGAGCGGGCAAGAGCGGCTATGCGGCCTTGCGTTATTTGCCAAACTGGCTGCTTTACAATCGGTTGAACACTTGGGGGCGCGAGCGCGATCTGCCGCAGCCGCCGCCCGGCGGCAGTTTTCATGACTGGTATCGCAACAACCGTCTGCGGCAAGGCGAAGGCAGCAACAATGAGTGAGCGCGACGACGTACTCGCCGCCGTGCGTGCCAACAAGCCGGACCTCGAGGCGCCGGCGCCAACAATCCCGAGTTATGACACCGATTTTCCGCATGCGCGCTCGGCACGCAGCAACGTGTTCATCGAAGCCCTGCAGGCAATGAACGGCGAATGGCAGGCGCGCAAGGCCGAGCAAAGCGTGGCCGACGTGTTGCACGACAGACTCGCGCAGGCCGCAGTCATTTGCTCCAACGTGCCCGAGGTCGAAGGCAACCGGGCGTTGCACCCGGATACGACACCGGCTGATCTTGAAGATGTGGACATGGCCGTGCTGCGAGCACGCTTCGCCGTCGCCGAAACCGGCTCAGTGTGCTTTACGGAAAAGGAGTTGGTCGTTAACGCGCTGGCTTATCTGGCCCTGGATCTGGTCGTGCTGCTCGACCCCGATGCAATCGTCGCCAATCTGCACCGTGCTTACCAGCGCCGCGATTACTTCGATGCAAACTACACCGTCCTGCACACTGGGCCGTCGGCAACCGCCGATATCCAGGGTGTGCTGGTCAATGGTGCCCAGGGAGTGCGTTCATTGACTGTAGTGCCCGTCGAAGCCTGAGCGGAACTGCACCGGGGCGTTGTCTTGATCGCTTGGCAAGGTTTGATGCCGGCTCAAGAGTTGCCTTGTTTATCTGCCTGCTTGATGCTCATGCGATACAGCAGGGCAACGAGCACGCAGTACAAGACGAGACCCAGGGCAAGTGCGATCGGGGCAAAATCGGGGCCGACGATGGCCAGCGGCTCATCGTTGCCGCTGATGGTGACAATGCCGGCAAAGAGCACGCCGAACAGGCTTTCGCCCACGATCATGCCGGTAGCTGCCAGAATGCCCAGGCGTTTCGCGAAATCGGAATTTTGCCGGCGCCCGGCCCAGCGCTCATAGAGATGACCGAGTATGGTGCCGGCGACAACCGTCACGGTCAGCTTCATGGGCAGGTAAACACCGATGCCTACCGCCAGCGGCGGCAGCTGCCAGCCGCGCGTGCGATTGAGGATTTCGTCGATGATGATCATGACGGCACCGATGGCCACGCCACCGCCGATCAGATACCAGTTGATGTCGCCGCTGATGACACCCTTGGCCAACGATGAAATCAACGCCGCCTGCGGTGCTGGCAGGGCATTCTCCGTGGCCCCGGGCGCGCCGGCGAAGCCGAAGGCTTCATTGATCAGATTCATGGTTGGTGGAATGACTGCGGCGCCAAAGGCGACCCCGAACACCAGCGCCAACTGCTGCTTCCATGGCGTGGCGCCGACCAGCTGGCCGGTTTTCAGATCCTGCAGGTTGTCGTTGGAAATGGCCGCGACGCCAAACACCAGCGCGGTGACAATCAGGCCATAGGCAATCAGTGCCGTGGTGGTATCGCTGGAATGACTGCGCCCGAACAACGCCACCAGCAGCAGCGAGGCGATTACGATGGCGAGAATGCCGATGCCGGAAATCGGGCTGTTCGACGAGCCGATCAGGCCGGCCATATAACCGGCCACGGCCGCAATGATCACTCCGACTGCAACGATGAATGCCAGCGACATGGCAATCAGCGCCACGGTGTGGCTTGCCAGCGGGCCGCCGGCGATCAGGGACCACAGCAGAATGCCCATCGGCACCAGTGTCAATACCGAGCTCAGGGCGACAATGCCAATCGGCATGTCGCGCTCGACCAGTGGCTGCGCCTTGCCGGCGTGCTGTGCTGAGGAGGACGCCAGCGCCGAACGAATGCCGGCGATGACCGGGCCGATGACGCTCAGGAACGTCCAGATGGCGGCCGCACCAATCACACCGGCGCCAATGAAGCGCACCTGGTTGGTGAATACCGTGCTTGCAATGTGTTCTGCCGAGCCGCTGACACCACTCCAGGCTGTCAGCAGCGGCAGCAGAATCCCGCGGGAGATGAACACACCGACCAGAATGGCCATGCCCACGGCCAGGCCGACGAGATGGCCGATCCCGATCAGGGCGAGCGACAGGCTGCCGGCCACACCGGTGGCACCGGAGCCGATGCGAAACCAGTAGGCGGCGGCGTCCGCCACCACCTTCAGCTTGGTCAGCAACATGAAGCCTGTCGCGACCAGCGCATTGATCACGATCGTGCGCAGGCCCGCGCTGCTTTCGGCTGCCCCCTCGCGTGAGCCGGAGCCCACCTCGAGCACCTCTGCCGCGGCTCGGCCTTCGGGGAATGGCAGATCGGAATCCACCACCAGGGCGCGGCGCAAGGGCACCGAAAACATCACCCCGAGCACGCCGCCGGTGGCGCAGATCACGGCGGTGGTGACGAAATCGAAGTCCTGCCATAGCCCGAGTATGATCAGGCCGGGCAACACGAAGATGATCGCCGACAGCGTACCCGCCGACGAGGCCACGGTTTGCACGATGTTGTTTTCCAGCACGTTCGAGTGCGGGAGGGCGCGCAGCACGGCCATGGAAATGACCGCAGCGGGGATCGAGGTGGCAAACGTCAGGCCAACCTTGAGACCCAGATAAACGTTGGAGGCTGTAAAGAAAACCGTGATGATCCCGCCCAGGATAATGCCGCGGACGGTCAGTTCCTTCAGCGTCGAGGCGCGTTGCTCGAGATCATCAGTCATCCTGATTGTGGATTAACCTCAGCATGGGCGTAAAGCCTCGTCATTTCGACCGCAGTGCAAGGCACGAAGCGAAGAAATGACAGGCTCCAGGGCGGATATGGCCAAGTCTCATATGCAATCAAGCCAGCCATGGAGTGAACCGGCAAAGCAGCATGAGCTGCCTCTCGTCAAGGCATGGCCGCAACGGCGCCGGACACGCGTGCAGACGCGTTGCGCGCGTGCCCGGCCTGATGCAAGCAAGGCAGGCTGCTTGTCCATGGTCATATGCGGCCGAGCCTGACGGCCGCTGTTATGGTTATGCTCGCTGTCTGGGACAACAGGCTGGTCTGCACATGAAATCAATGTGACGGCCATTGCCAGTCCATTATCAATGACTCATGCATCGACGGAGCATGCTTGCCGGTTGGTTGGCTGCTGTTCAGCCACCGCCACCAACACCACCGCCCGTGGCGCCGCCACCGGCTGCACCACCGCCGGTGGCACCGCCACCACCAGCTGCGCCACCGCCGCCTGTTGAAGAAGGCTGCTGCTGCTGTTGTTGTTGCTGCTCCTGCTGCTGCTCTTGCTGGCTCTTGAACGGGGGCGCATTCTGCAACTGCTCCTTGCTCAGCGAGACCACCGCAACGCCTTTCTCCGGATCGAGGTTTTCAACGACTTCCCATGGAATGCCCACGCTTTTCTGCCCGATCCCCAGAAAGCCGCCGATGCCGACGACAATGCCGACCAGCTTATGCTGCTCATCCATGATGAGATCGCTGACCGTGCCGATCTCGCTCGCATCCTGGCCGGTGCCATTCTGGATGGACAGGCCCATGAGGGATGAGGCGAGTACCTGCGATGATTTCTGTGCAGTTATGAACTGATCCTGATTTCCTTTTTGTTCCTGCTCAGCTGCGTCGCCAGATTGGCCGGCTCCCTGGCCATTGCCGCTTTCGCTGCCGCTGTCGGATTCCTGCTGTTGCGTGTCCTGGTCCTGCGCTGCTGCATCGCTACTGCCACTATCGCCAGCTTGGTCACCGCTGGATTGGCTGTCGCTGTTGGGCGCTTGCTGTTGCTCAGACTGCTGCTGTGCAGCGTTTTGGGAATCACCGTCCTGTGCGGATGCCTGCAGGGAGAGGCCCAGCGCCAGGGCGGCGCTCAGCAGTAGAATTGCCGGAATGCGTTTTGTCATGATTTTCTCCTTTGCCATGTAATCATTGGATGATCAAGGTATTAACATGCGACATGCGCAAGCCGCCAAGCAATTCATGGCAGCATGCCGACACATGTAATGGGTGCTCCAATGGCAGTTGTCGCCACTGTCGCGCGTGCAGAGTTGTTGGCATTATTGCTGCATGGCACAGTCACTACAGACTGTATTTGTTGTATTTGCCATTAAGCCTAAGGCAGCTCTGCTTCACATGGCAGGGGAGTAATTACTAGCAACACCTAGTACAAACACTAGGTTTTATTGCACAGGTTTCAATCCCGCTCGCGGCTGAGAGTGAAGAATCGATAGAGATAAATCAGCACGACGGCAATGAGGATGAGCTTGGTCACCGGCTCGACAAAATGCTCGACTTGCTTGTAATGCGCCTCCAGCAGCAGGCCGGCAGTGGCAAGCAGCGTGACCCAGACTGCGGAGCCGAGCGTCGTGAGCAGCAGAAACAGCGGCAAGCGCATGCGCACGATGCCGGCCGGCAGGGAGATGAGCGTGCGAACAGTCGGTACCATGCGCCCGAAGAACACGGCTGCCGCGCCGTGACGATTGAACCAGACCGAGGCCGTTGCAACATCGCCGGGAGTGATCGTGAACCAGCGTCCATAGCGTTTTGCCAGGCGCTTCAGGCGTGCCTCGTTGAACAGCATGCCCAATGCATACCAAGGCAAGGCGCCGACTACCGAACCCAGCGTTGCCGCCGCGATTACGCCGGCCAGCGAGAGGTCTCCGCGTGCTGCGACATAGCCCGCGAACGGCACGATCAGCTCCGAAGGAATCGGCGGAAACAGGTTTTCGAGCAGCATGAGCAGTGCAATGCCGACATAGCCGGAAGACTGGATGCTGGCAATGATGAATTCGGTCATCCCGATGGGGTTGGTGAGCCAGCGCGGAGTTTAGCAGTTGCGCCGCACGGCGGCGACGATGGGCTGCATGTGGTGCCCGGTTTCAGCCGTAATGCGTCGCCTGACCGAAGAACAGTTCGGCGCCTTCGTCCAGGATTACGGATTGTGTTGAGTGGAGATGGCCAGCTTGCCCCGGTTGTTGACAATGT
>DATGUT010000119.1:0-4839 GCA_035301185.1 Salinisphaeraceae bacterium | reverse complement strand
GGCAAAAACCTGACGCTCGCCCAGTTCGCCCACGTCCAGCGTCAGCTTGAGCAGCTTGTCCGCGCCCTCGACCTGCTCCGCCCGGGCGATGCGCGCCACGCGCAGCTCGATTTTGGCGAAATCGTCGATGTTTATGATGTTGCCGGCCTCATCCCTGGCGGCGCCGTTGCCACGGCTTTTGGCCGGTGCCTGGGCCTCGTTTTCCTGCGGTGCCGGCTTGGCGGCCAGGTCTTCCTTGCTGGCGGCAATCATCTTGTCGATGGCCGGGCGCTCGATGCGTCGCAGCAGGGGCTTGAATTTGTTGATCGTGGTGCCGGTGCGCGGCGTGCGCAAATCGGCCCAGGTCAAATTGCCGCTGTTGAGAAAGGCCTCGACGCGCGCCGCCGTTTCCGGCAAGACCGGCTTCAGGTAAATCGTCAGTTGGGCAAACGCACACAGCGCCGAGGTGCATACCTGCTGCAACTCGTCACGGCGGGCCGCATCCTTGGCGATCACCCATGGCTCGCGCGCGTTGACATAGCTGTTGGCTTCGTCGGCCAGGATCATGATCTGGCGCATCGCCTGCGAAAAGCGGCGTTTTTCGAACAGCTCGGCAATCTGGTCGGCGGCCGCGGCGAAGCGCTCGAACAGTGCCGGCTCGTCCAGCGTATCGGCCAGCCGACCGTCGAACTGCTTGTGGATGAAGTTGGCGCTGCGGCTGGCGAGGTTCACGTATTTGCCAATCAGATCCGCATTGTTGCGGGCGATGAAATCACCCATATTGAGGTCGATGTCCTCGACCTTGTCGCTCAGCTTGGCGATGAAGTAATAACGCAGAAATTCCGCCGGCAAATGATCCAGGTAAGTGCGCGCCTTGATGAAAGTGCCGCGCGACTTGGACATTTTCTCGCCGTTGACGGTGAGAAAGCCATGCGCGTGAATGCCGGTCGGCGTCTTGTAATTGGCGCCCTTGAGCATGGCCGGCCAGAACAGGGCGTGGAAATAGACGATGTCCTTGCCGATGAAATGATGGATTTCCGCATCCGAATCCGGCGCCCAGAAGCTATCGAAATCCAAGTCATCACGCTGCGCGCACAGGTTCAGCAGGCTCGCCATATAGCCGATCGGCGCATCCAGCCAGACGTAGAAGTACTTGTCTTCGGTATCGGGAATGCGAAAACCGAAATAGGGCGCATCGCGGGAAATGTCCCAGTCCTTCAGGCCGGCCTGGAACCATTCATCCAGCTTACGGATGATCGCATCCTGCAAATGTTCGCTGCGCGTCCAATCGTGCAGAAACTCCTCGAAATCGCCGAGTTTGAAGAAATAGTGCTCGGAATCACGCTTCACCGGTGTGCTGCCGGACAACACCGACACCGGGTTGAGCAGATCCGTGGGCCGGTAGGTCGCGCCGCACACCTCGCAGGCATCGCCATATTGCTCCGCCGCGCCGCATTCGGGACACTCGCCGCGGATGAAGCGATCCGGCAGGAACATGTTCTTTTCGGCATCATAAGCCTGCGAAATGGTGCGCACGGCAATATGCCCACTCTGCTTGAGGCGGTTGTAAATGGTCTCCGACATGAGCCGGTTTTCGTCGGAGTGAGTAGTGTAATAATTGTCGAAGCCGATGTGGAAATCGGCGAAATCGCGCCGATGCTCGATGCCGACACGCTCGACCAGCTGCTCCGGCGTAATGCCCTCGGCCTGCGCCTTGAGCATGATCGGCGTGCCGTGGGCATCGTCCGCGCAGACATAAATGCAGTTTTCACCGCGCAAACGCTGAAACCGTGCCCACACATCGGTTTGGATATATTCCACCAAATGGCCGAGATGAATCGAACCATTGGCATAGGGCAGGGCGGAGGTGACAAGTATGTTGCGAGGCATGGTGTGTATGGCTGCGGGGCTGGTCTGAACAAAGACCCGTTATTATGCCATAGATGAGCGCACGCTCCGGTTGTCGCGCGTCAACGCCAACGGCTCGAGTGTGCGTTATCATTGCCTGTATCATACTGGTTTTCGTATTCCAATCGAGTTATTCATGAGCGACACCTTGAAGGCAGCCGCCGAAAACGTGCTGGCTGCTTATGTTGATCCCTATCTCAAGACCGACCTGCTGAGCGCCGAAACCGTGCGCACGCTTACGGTTGATGGCGCCAAGCTGACGCTGGAGTTGGATCTCGGCTTTCCCTGCGGCCAGTATGGCCAGCAATTGGCCGAGGACCTGCGCGCCCGCCTGCAGCAGATCGACGGCATCGACCGGGCCGATGTCACGGTCGGCTTCACCATTGGCGAGCACGCGGTGCAGCCACTGGTCAAGCGCGTACCCGGCGTGCGCAACATCATCGCCGTTGGCTCGGCCAAGGGCGGGGTGGGCAAATCCACCGTTGCCGCGAATCTCGCCCTTGCCCTGGCGGCCGATGGCGCCCGCGTCGGCATGCTCGATGCCGATATTTACGGGCCGAGCCAGCCGCGCCTGCTTGGTGTCAGCGACCGCGCCAAGGCCGCCGACCAGAAAACGCTGCGCCCGAACGAAGCCTATGGCATGCAGACCATGTCCATCGGCTATCTAATGGACGAAGACGCGCCGGCCATTCTGCGCGGCCCCATGGTCACCTCGGCGCTGCAGCAAATGCTGTCGCAAACCGCTTGGGATGACCTCGATTACCTGGTCATCGACCTGCCACCCGGCACCGGCGACATCCAGCTCACCCTGGCGCAAAAGATCCCCGTTTCCGGTGCCGTCATCGTCACCACACCCCAGGATCTATCCCTGATCGATGCCCGCAAGGGGCTGGAAATGTTCAAAAAGGTGAACGTGAAAACGCTCGGCATCGTGGAAAACATGAGCACCCACATCTGCTCCAACTGCGGCCACGAAGAAGCCATTTTCGGCGACGGCGGCGGCCGCACGCTGGCGGAAAAAGCCGGCGTCGAACTGCTTGCCAAGCTGCCGCTCGCCATGTCCATTCGCGAATACGCCGACTCCGGCGCACCCACCGTCGTCTCGGCACCCGACAGCCCCATCGGCAAAATCTACTTCGACATGGCCCGCACCACGGCGGCGCAGCTCAAGCAACAGCAGAGAAAGAAATCCGCCGCCTTCCCCAAGATCGAAGTGACGGATACCTGAGCGCAGTCCGGCAACAATTGCATCGCCATGCTGTGTGCCGTCGCAACATCCCGTGCCTGCTGCCTGCAGAACGAAAGCCCGCGACGGCACTCAGCGCGTTCGTTTGTGCTGGATGATCTATTCCTGCTATCCAGCGTAGGCAAAAAACGCTGTCATTGTGCGCAGTCGCCGAAGCAGAAGAATACGTCGTGGTCCAGATCCAACGCCAGCGAAACAGTAGGTTTCGAGCTGCCCCGGCTAAGCCGATACGCTATACTGCCCGGCTCCAGCCGCCGTGGTGGAATTGGTAGACACGCCAGGTTTAGGTCCTGGTGGCCGCGAGGCCATGGGGGTTCAAATCCCTCCGGCGGCACCACAAGCGTTGCTGACAGCTTTCGAGCAATACACGCTAATGAACCCTTCAGCGTGTGACAACGCTACTGATGCTGCGTTTCTAATTTATCGTGCCCAGAATGTCGCCGCTGGCAACGGCATCACCTTCTTGCAGCTTGGCACGCGAAAAGATGCCATCGCGATGCGCCGCCACCGTGGCTTCCATTTTCATGGCTTCGATTATCGCCACCGTGTCACCTGTCGAGATTCGGGCGCCGTCCTCAACCGCCCATTTGACGAATTTTCCATTCAACGAAGCTACGACTTCCCCACTTGCGCCATCCTTGTCTACGTCTTCTGCCTCGATATCCGCAGTGGCGGCGCTCCTACTGGCAGGATCAAACAGGGCCGTGACGAGTCGTGCCGGCAGCCCGAGTTGCACGGCCTTGCCGTCGAGTTCGATGGTGATGCGTTGGCGGGCCGCGTCGGACGCGGCGCCGGCGAGTTCCGGCGCCGCGGCCAGGCGTTCGCTGAATTCCGTTTCGATCCAGTTTGTGTAAACCCCGAACGTATCGTCGGCGGTGAACGCTGCTTCATTGAGCACGGCGCGATGAAAGGGGATGACTGTTGGCACCCCTTCGATGACCAGTTCTTCCAAGGCGCTGCGGGCGCGGCGCAATGCCTGGCGGCGCGTATTGCCAACCACGATCAACTTGGCCAGCAGGGAGTCAAAGGTCTCGGGAATGACAGAGCCCGTGCGAATGCCGCTGTCCATGCGAATGCCGGGTCCGGTCGGTGCGGCAAAGGCTTCGATCATGCCGGGAAAGGGCAGGAAGCCGCGCGCCGGATCTTCGGCATCCAGGCGAAATTCGAAGGCATGGCCCTTCGGTTCTGGATCTTCGGTGACGCTCAGCGGCCAGCCGTCGGCTATGCGGAACTGCTCCAGGACCAGATCAAGGCCGCTGGTCTCTTCGGTCACGGGATGTTCGACCTGCAGCCGTGTATTGACTTCGAGAAACGAAATCAAGCCATCCGGAGCAACCAGGTATTCGACGGTGCCAGCGCCAACATAGCCCGCCTCGCGGCAGATCGCCTTGGCGGATTCATGGATTTGCTTGCGCTGTTCGCTGGTGAGAAATGGTGCCGGCGCTTCCTCGATCAGCTTCTGGTTGCGCCGCTGTAGCGAGCAGTCACGCGTACCGGCGACAATGATGTTGCCATGGGTATCAGCCAAGATCTGAGCCTCAACGTGACGTGGGCGCTCGAGAAAGCGCTCGACAAAGCATTCGCCGCGACCGAAGGCAGCTATACCTTCGCGCACTGCCGAGTCGAAGGCATCTTCGATGTCGGCGCTGTCATGGACGATTTTCAGGCCGCGGCCGCCGCCGCCGAAAGCGGCCTTGATGACGATG
>DATGUT010000118.1:0-9905 GCA_035301185.1 Salinisphaeraceae bacterium | reverse complement strand
AATACCGTCAACAAGGCAAAACGCCCATCCCAGAGCAGCGCCCGCAGGCGCGCCAGCGAGCCGGTGTTCAAGGTTGTCAGCTGTTCGCGGTATTCCGCATCCAGATCGGCAATATGCTGACGCGTCAGCGCGGCAATAATGGGTGTGACCAGCACCGCCTGCACAATGATCATGGCCGAAGGCGTGAACAGCAGGCCCAGCTCCCCCAGCGGCCCGGAGCGCGACAGCAGCAGATACACCGTCAGGCCGGCGACCACTGGCGGCAGGCCCATGAAGGCATTGAGCAGCGCCTTGATCAGGTTGCGCCCCGGAAACGAGTACAGCGCCACCGCACCGCCCAGCAACAGGCCGATCATGGCGGCCAGCAACGTGGCGGTCAGACTCACGCGCAGCGACAGCAGCACGATGTACACCATGTCCGGATCGAATTCGAGCAGCAGGCGGGCTGTCTCCATGAATGCTTGATTAAAGTCGTTCAAACTCGTGCTTATCGATACTGTGCCTGCTCAGATCATGCATTAATTACTGAAAAAAAGCCAGCTGCGTATTACATGCATGTATAAACAGCTAAAAGCAATCTCTTCCGGCTGTAAAGTTCGGCTCTACACAATTACTCCCTTCGCAGCCACCATCATTACAACTGGGGCCAGCTTCATGTAGATTAAGCCCATGTATGCAACCCCATGCACTCTGCCATGCCTGAATACTTGACCACCAGCGAAGTCGCAACCTATCTGCGGCTCAAGCAGCGCAAGATCTACGAGCTTGTGCAAAAGCGCGAAATCCCCTGCGCCCGGGTGACTGGAAAACTCTTGTTTCCACGCCAAGCCATCGACATTTGGGTATGGCGCCATCTGGAAGGCGATCAGACAAGCGCAGCGCCCTCCCCACCGGTGTATGCCGGCAGCCAGGATCCGCTGCTGGAATGGGCTTTGCGCGAGGCTCAGGCCGGTCTGGGTGCGCTCTGCAACGGCAGCGGCGATGGCGTGCAGCGCTTGCTGGCGGGCGAGGCACAACTGGTCGGACTGCACGTACTGGATCCGGATAGTGCTGCCTACAACCGCCCCGACCGGCTCGGCCTGGGTGGCATGCCGGATCTGGTCATGGTTGAATGGGCGCAACGCGCGCAAGGGCTTGTGGTGGCGCATGACAATCCGCAGCACATCACTGCCATCGAAGATCTAACTCAGCCGAACCTGCGCATCGCGCACCGCCAACCGCAGGCAGGCGCAGCCACCCTGTTCACGCACTTGCTGCAGCAGGCCGGAATTCCTCTGGAAGCGCTAACCCTGGCCGAACGGCTCTCCCTGAGCGAGGATGATCTTGCGCTTGCGGTGCGTGACGGGCGCGCCGACTGCGGCCTGGCAGTGGAAGCTGCGGCCCGGCGCCACGGCCTGCAGTTCATTCCCCTGGCCAAAGAGCGCTTCGATCTGGCCATGCGCCGGCGCGACTATTTTGAGGCGCCAATGCAAAAACTGCTGGCCTTTGCCCGCAGCCAGACGTTTCTTGAACGTGTTGCTGATTACGGCGGTTATGATGTCAGTGGCTGCGGAACCATCCACTACAATGCATAATGCGCCTGTCGGCGCCATGCTCGCCGCAGGCGCAGGCGGGTTTGTCTGCGGCCAACTCTTTGTTTCAGTACCGTACGTGCCTTGCGGCAGCGCTTTACTTGTCACGATCCCACCCTGGAGCTGATTTCTTGCCAAATATTGCTGTTGTTGTCTTTATCGCAGCGGCTGCCATGCAGCCCTGCGCAGCAGATCGAGCTTCATCGCAGCCATGAATAAAGGCATGGAGCCATTGCTGACAGAATTTGCGCTGCGCGCACAGCAGCTTGCCAGCCCGGCGCAGAATCGCGCACTCGCAGACTGGGCGCTCGCGCCCGCACAACCACTGTTGCTCACCGGCGCACAAGGCAGCGGCCGCGCAGAAGCGCTGTGCCGCTTCGCCAATGAACGAGCACAGGCGGGGGCAGCGGTGGTGCTGCTGCATGCGGGCCTGAGCGCGCCCAGCGCCGAAATGCCCCATTTGCTGTGGCAGCTGCTCATGCAGCTGCGCGAGGTGGCAGACATCGTGCAGCCGCCGCCGCAGACGACCAGCGCCATGCGCGCAGTGCTGCCCAATTGGCTGGCACGTGCGGCCGCGGGTGGCCCGCTGTGGCTGCTGATCGCGGATATCGACCTGCTCGCTGAGTTGGATGGCAGCATCGAGCTGCTGCCCGATTATTGGCCACCGCAACTGCGCGTCGCCGCCAGCGCCGTGCCCGGCGCCTGCGCGCGCCAGCTGAGCAACCGCGGCTGGCAGAGCGCCGCAGAGCCAGTGGCGGCTGCGCCCGCCATGCAGGACGACGTGCAAGCCGTGATCGAACAACTTGACACACCTGCCGCCAGCACGATCGCCGGCCTGCTGGCCCTGGCGCGTACGCCACTGTCAGTGGATGCGCTGACGGCCGCCAGCGCCGCGAACCAGGCTGCCGCCAGCCAAGCCTTGGCCACATTGCAACCACTGTTGCTGCAACCGCAGGCCCACACCTGGGCGCTGGCCCATCCAGGCTATCGGCAGGCGCTGCTGGCCCAATGCCTGCCCGATGAAGGCCCGCGGCAAGAACTGCTGGAGGCGCTGGCAAGCCATGCAGAACCGCCAACGCAGGCGGCCTATTACCGTCAGGCCGGGCGCCCGAACCAGGCGTTGGAGTCGCTATTGCTGCCTGCCACCATCCTGGCAACCGATACGCCAGAGAAACGCATGCAATGGCTGGCCGAATGGGAGGCGTTGCAGGCCGGCGCGCTGGTTGCAGCGCTGACACCCGTCCTGGGCTCGGCCGACGCCCGCTTGCTGCTGAGCGCCGCCACGCTGGTCGAGGCCGCTGGTGAGAGCACACCCGCAGAATGGCTGACCGTGGCGGCCACGGCCCAGGCGCCGGCGACAAGCGCCCGCGCCCAAGTGCGCCTGGCCCAGTTTGCCATTGATACGGGCGATTGGGCCGCCGCCACGCACTACGCCCAGGCGGCGCTGGAACTGGCGCCCGACGACGAGCTGCGAACCAGTGCCCGCCACGAGCTGGCACGCGCCGCCGAAGGCGCCGGTGATTTGCAGCAGGCCATCACGCTGTACGAGCAGGCCCTGGCCCAGCAAGAGGCCAAGCACGGCGAACAGGCACCGGCCCTGCTGCCGGCGCTGGGCAATCTGCTCGGCGTACTGCGCGCCGCCGGGCGGCTGACGCGGGCGCAGTCGCTGGCACAACGCGCCGCGCGCATTGCCCGTGCCAGCTGCGGCCCGGCCCATCCGGCCACCGCTACCGTGTGCGACCAGTTGGCCGCGATCGCCTATGGCGGCGGCGATTATGCGGCCGCCGAGGCGGCCTACCGCGAGACGCTGGCAAGCGTCGAGAAAGCGTTCGGCCCTGGCCATGCCGCACTGGCATCCGCCTTGCACAACCTGGGCACGACGCTGGACGCGCGGCGGGCATACGTCGATGCCGAGCAGTGTTATCGCGATGCGCTCGCCATACGCGAACAGCTGTATGGCCGCGAGCACGAGGACACTGCCGCCACCCTGCACAACCTGGCCGCAGCGCTCGACACCATGGGCCAGGCCGAGGAGGCTGAACAAATATATCGCGAGACCACGGACATCTGGGAGCGTTTGTACGGCGCCGAGCATGCGGCCACGCTCACCAGCCTGACCAATCTGGCTGGCGTGCTCGCGACCCGCGCCGCCTATGCCGACGCCGAAGTGTGCTACCGCGCCGCCATCGAGGGCTGGCGCCGCCTGCTCGGCGACGAGCACCCGAACACCTTGACCACGCTGGCCGAGCTGGGCCGCCTGTACGCCGACGGCGGCAAGCCGGACATGGCCGAGCCGCTGCTCGAGCATGTGGTGGAAACCAGCCGCATGGTACTGGGCATGAGCGACGGCCACCACATCAACAGCGTCTGCGCGCTGGCGGCGCTGTGGCGCGACCAAGGCCGCAGGAAAGAAGCCCGTGATCTGCTCACCCGGACGCTGGCCGGCGCTGAACCGGGTCTGGGTCTGCTGGCCGCGCCGATCCAGCAATTGCGCGGCCAGCTCGATACGTTACGCGGAGATTTGCTGCATTGAACGCCGACAATCCACTGCATGGGATCCACCTGCCGGCCGCCTACGAGCCGGTTCATCTACCTGCGTGTGACAGCGTGCAGGCGGAAGCCGTGCGCCGGGCGCGTGCCGGTGCACCGGAGGGCACGCTGGTTTGGGCTGGCGAGCAAACCGCTGCATGCGGACGCCTGCACTCACACTGGTTGTCACCGGCCGGCGGCATGTATTGCGCTGTCGTGTTGCGCCCCGAATTGCCAACCGCCCGGCTGGGCGAATTCGTGCCGCTCGCCACGGTGGCCATGGGCGCGGCCTGTGCCGAGCTGGTGTCGGCCATGACCGATCTGCGCTATCGCTGGCCCAACGCAGTGTATCTTAGTGGCGCGCGTGCCAGCGGCAGCTGGCTGAGCTACGGCCCTGAGTGGCTGGTACTGACCAGCGCCGTCAATGTATTGCCTACAGCTGCCGAAGATGATTTTCGCCACGCCTGCCTGCGCACCGAGGGCGGCAATGAAGCAGTAACGGTCGCCACTGCGCTCGAAGCCTATATTCGCCATTTGACGGCTTGGCTCATGCGCTGGGATGAAGAGGGCTTCGTGCCGGTGCTGCGCAGCCTGCGCAGTCGCGCGCAGCGACCGGGCGATGCAGTCAGGCTTCGCCTGTCGGAGAACGATGCATTGGCCGGCACTTTTGCATCCATAAACGAGCATGGCGCCATGTGCTTGACCGCGCCGGATGGCGCTCACGAGATCGGCATCAACCAGTTCATGGCGTTGCCGGTCTGCTGAACAGGCAGCCAGCCGTAAACCAGAATAGCGCCGGCGCGCGTCCACTTCTCAAGCCGCGCGCCGTTTTGCGGTGCGCATTTACTCAGCAAAAACAATCTCAGGCGGAGTCGGGTGTCGAAGGCGTGGCGGCGCCTGCTTCGGTCTCCTGCTGTTTGCCGCTGGTGATTTCCTCGTACCAGATATCATGATGCTGCTGCGCCCATTCCACGCTGACATCGCCGGTCTTCATGCCTTCAAATGCACCCTCGGTGCCAAGCGTGCCGATATAGACATGGCCGAGAAAGAAGCCAATCCAGCCAATGGCCAGCACACCATGCACGATGTTGGTGAACTGAAATGTCTGCCGGTCAGTCACCAGGTTGGGGAAGTCCATGACCAGACCAGTGATGCATACGGCCAGGCCGCCAACCGCGATAAACCAGTACCAGAGTTTTTCCCCGGCATTCATGCGCCCCGAAGACGCATGCTTGCCAAACATGCCGCCGCCCTTGAGAAACCAAGTCAAATCTTCCCGCCGCGGCAGGTTGTCCCTGATCCACATCGCGATCATCAGCAGAATGCAGACCGTGAACAACAGCCCGGTGTAGTTGTGCACCACCTTGGAAAATCCCGCCCAGACGGAAAACCCTGCGTGGCCCAGCAATGGGATGAGCACCGCGCGACCAAACAGGATGGACAGGCCAGTGAGCGCCATGATGATGAACAGGACGGCAACACTCCAGTGCAGGATGCGCTCTTCCTTGCTCCAGCGCGTCACGGTGCGCCCCGATGGTTCTTCCCTGAGCTTGATCGGACCCATGATCAGGTAAAACAGGCCGAGTCCGAGGACCACCAGAGCCAGGAACCAGGCGCCGTAGGTGGAGACAACGCCATTGCGCACCCGGCGCCAATCCTGGCCGGAAGCAACAATCAAGGTGTCGGCGCCGGCCTGGGTATCGGTGCTGTAGCCGGACGTGCCCTCGCGCACTTCGCGCCAGTACTCCGAGCGCGGATTGGTTTCGTCCCAGTTGGCGCTGTCTGGTGCGGTTTGACTGGCCATCTGCGCCTGTGCATCGGTGATGCCGACATATAAGTAACCGGATAGTGGCGCGAGCATGGCACCCAGCAGGATGAACAGCACGCTGGCAAGCAGAATGCGCCGATGCATTGACCGAGTACGTTGTTTGCTCATTTCCATTCTCCTGCCGTGCTAGCGATCCGCCTGGCCGGTAAGCAGCCGCACCTGCAGCTGCTCGTGCTGATCCAGCCCAACTTCCTGCTCGGCCTGCATCACGCCCGGTTCAATCCAGGGGTCGTGAATATGTTCGTTGTACTGCGCCAGTGCCACCCCGGCCACGACGGCTATGACGACTATCAGCACAGCCCAGGCAAATCTGTTTTTGTACAACGATTTCATGGCTTAACGATCCGTCTGATTTTCGAAGCGCGCATTCAGTTCGTCCTGCAAGTCCGCATCCTCGAGCTTGGCCATCAGCGGGTCGGTCTTGCCCTTGTAAGTATCGCCCTTCTCATGGCGCGCCATGTTGAGGGTGACATCAGAGGACTCGTAGCAGCCGGCCAGCCCACCGGCGAGCAGCAACACGAGAACCAGCAGCGCGGGACGCAACAACCAGCGTATCATGGCACTACTCCGCACCCAGACCGGCGCCGTAGGCCCGGCCCCAGCCCCAGGTCTGCGGGCGTCCGGCACGCTTCAGAACCCGCTTGCGGTAGATGTCGGCCACCATGTCACCGTCGCCGGCAAGCAGCGCCTTGGTCGCGCACATTTCCGCGCAGGCCGGCAGCTTGCCTTCAGCAATGCGATTGGAGCCATATTTGGTGAATTCGGCCTCGCTGTTGTCTTCTTCCGGGCCGCCGGCGCAGAACGTGCACTTGTCCATCTTGCCGCGCGCGCCGAAGGCCTCCTCCTGCGGGTACTGCGGCGCGCCGAACGGACAGGCATAGAAGCAGTAACCGCAGCCGATGCAGGTGTCCTTGTTGTGCAGGACGATGCCGTTGACTGTGGTGTAGAAGCAGTCGGTCGGGCAGACGGCGGCACAGGGCGCGTCGGTGCAGTGCATGCACGCCACCGAGATTGATTTCTCGCCTGGCTGGCCGTCGTTGAGCGTCATCACCCGGCGGCGATTAATGCCCCAGGGTACTTCGTTTTCGTTTTTGCACGCGGTGACGCAGCCGTTGCATTCGATGCAGCGCTCCGCATCACAGAGAAATTTCATTCTTGCCATGTCTGCGCTCCTTATGCCGCGCTGATCTGACACAGGGTGACTTTCGTCTCCTGCATCTGCGTTACTGTATCGTAGCCGTAGGTCATGGCCGTGTTGGCGGCCTCACCACGAGCGTAGGGTGCCGTTCCTTCCGGATACTTGTCTTCCAAGTCCTCACCCTGAAACCAGCCACCGAAGTGGAACGGGGCCCAGACCACACCACGGCCGACCCGTTCGGTGATCATGGCGCGCACCTTGATGCGCGCGCCTTCGGCGCCTTCCAGCCACACCCATTGTTTGTCTCGCAGGCCGCGGTCATTGGCATCGGCCGGGTTGATCTCGACGAACATTTCCTGCTGCAGCTCGGCCAGCCAGGCATTGGAGCGGGTTTCCGCACCGCCGCCTTCGTATTCCACCAAGCGGCCGGAAGAATAAATCAGCGGATAGTCCTCGGCATGGTTTTCCTTCTGGATCGACCAGTAGCGCGTCGGCAGCTTGTAGAAGAACTGGCGATCGTCGATGGTACGGTATTTGGGCAGCAAATCCCGCCGCGGCGTGTAAATCGGTTCGCGATGGATCGGCACCGGGTCGGGGAATGTCCACACGATGGCGCGTGCCTTGGCGTTGCCAAACGGTGCACAGCCATGCTTGATCGCCACCCGCTGAATGCCGCCGGAGATGTCAGTCTTCCAGTTCACCGCGTCCAGCTTGCTGGCATGCTCGTCACTGGTGCCATCACTGCTGTTGGCATCACCACTGTCGTTGTTGCCGCCAGCGCCGCTCTCGTCGACGCCGGCAACCTTGCGGATGCTGGCCATTTCCTCGTTGGTCAAGTCCTTGTGCCAGCCCAACTTGCGCAACAGGCCGTAACTGAACTCGGGATAGCCGTCCTTGATCTCGGACAGTTCCGGATAAGAGCCATCGGCAAGCAAGGACTCGCCGTTGTGTTCGGTGCCAAAGCGAGCACGGAAACACAGCCCGCCGGTCACCACCGGGATATCGGCGCGATAGAGAATATGTGTGCCTGGATGGCCCTTGCGGATCTTGCCATCCGGCCATTTCTGCTCCATTTCAGCATTGCCCCAGCATGGCCAGGGCAGGCCGTAGTATTCGCCATCACAGGGTCCGCCCTTGGCGCGCAGCGTGGTGGTGTCGAAGGTATGCTTGTTTTCCAGCTGGCGCTTGAGCCGCTCGGGGCTTTGCCCGGTGTAACCGATGGACCAGGCACCGCGGTTGATCTCGCGCAGCACGTCCTCGATCACCGGCACGCCGTCCTTGATCTCGATGTTCTTGAACATCTCGTCCGCGAAGCCGAATTTCTTCGCGAACAGGTACATGATTTCGTGGTCCGGTTTGGACTCGAACAGCGGCTCAATCACCTGTTCACGCCATTGCAGCGAGCGGTTGGACGCCACCACCGAGCCCACTGTTTCCAGTTGCGTGCAGGTGGGCAACAAATAAGTATTGTTCTTGCGATCGGACATGACCGACATGTGCGTCGGGTAGGGATCCGAAATCACCACCAGGTCCAGCTTCTCCAGCGCCTTCTTCATTTCCACGCCGCGAGTCTGGCTATTGGCGGCATGGCCTTGGAAGAACACGGCCCGCAGATTGGTGCCCTGAGCGAGATTTTTCGGATCCTCGAGCACGCCGTCAATCCAGCGCGAGACCGGGAAGCCCGGCAGGTTCATGGTATAGGCCATGCCGCCGCTGCCGTCCGGATATTTCTGCTTGTGGTCGTAGCGCTCGACGAACCACTCGTAGGGCACGTCCCAAACGCGCGCCCAGTGTTTCCAGGCGCCTTCGGACAGGCCGTAATAGCCCGGCAGCGAATGCGCCTGCGGGCCGATGTCGGTGGCGCCCTGGACGTTGTCGTGGCCGCGGAAGATGTTGGCGCCGCCGCCGGAAACGCCGACGTTGCCCAGCGCCAGCTGCAGGATGCAGTAGGCGCGCGTATTGTTGTTGCCAATGTGGTGCTGAGTCGAGCCCATGCACCAGATCAGGGTGCCGGGGCGGTTTTCGGCCAGCGTCTTGGCCGCCTGGTACAGCTCCTGCTCGGGCACGCCGGTGACGCGCTCGACCTCGCTCGGCGTCCAGTTGGCGACTTCCTTGCGGATCTCGTCCATGCCGTAGACGCGCTGCTCGATGTACTTCTTGTCTTCCCAACCGTTCTCCAGCACGTGCCAGAGTATGCCCCAGGTCAGGGCCACGTCGGTGCCGGGACGAAAGCGGATGTATTGATCGGCATGCGCCGCGGTGCGCGTGCGGCGCGGGTCGCAGACGATCATCTTGGCGCCGTTTTCCTTGCCGCGCAGGATGTGCTGCATGGCGACCGGATGCGCTTCGGCCGCATTCGAGCCGATGAAGATCATCGACTTGGCGTTGTGGATGTCGTTGTAGGAGTTGGTCATCGCGCCATAGCCCCAGGTGTTGGCCACACCGGAGACCGTGGTCGAGTGACAAATGCGCGCCTGGTGGTCGACGTTGTTGGTGCCCCAGAAGGAGACCCACTTGCGCTGCAGGTAGCTGCCTTCGTTGCTGGCCTTGGACGAGCCGCAGTAGAACAGCGCGTCGGGCCCGGATTCTTCGCGAATCTTGAGCAACTGGTCGCCGATCTCCTCGACGGCATCATCCCAGGAAATGCGCTTCCACTTGCCGTCGACCAGCTTCATCGGATACTTGATGCGCTTTTCGCCGTGCCCGTGCTCGCGGATGGAGGCCCCCTTGGCGCAGTGCGAACCCAGATTCAGAGGCGAGTCGAAATCCGGTTCCTGCCCCGTCCAGACGCCATTCTGCACTTCCGCAATGATGCCGCAGCCCACCGAACAGTGCGTGC
>DATGUT010000117.1:0-6125 GCA_035301185.1 Salinisphaeraceae bacterium | reverse complement strand
AGGGAGCCTGCGACCGGAATGGAGAAATCTCTCCCCATCAGCCACCAGCCACCAGCCACCAGCCACCGGCATCGAGATTCCGCCGCTACACGCAAACCGGCAACATATTGCAAAGCGTCGATCAAAGCATGTAGGAGCCAGCCTGCGGGCGATTGAATCCGGTTGTGGCGTTGCTGCAGGCTGGCCTTTTGCGCATGACCATGCGCTGTGCATCATCCCTGCAAGCCCTGCGGGTTTGTTTCGCGCGCGGGCGCGCACCTACAGGGTCGCTGAAAGTCAGTCGTCGAACATGTCGGCGCGGCTGCGGTAGAGGGCGGAGATGTCCTCGTCGCCGTAGCCGGCTTCCATCAGCGGTTCGTATTCCTTGCGGGTCTGCTCGGTCAGCGGCAGCTGGCCGCCGCGGGCTTTTGCCATGTGCTCGCAAATGCGCAGGTCCTTGTGGTGCAGGGCCAGCTTGAAACCGGGCGCATAGGTGCCTTGCACCATGGTCTTGCCGCGATGATTGACGAACCAGTTGCCGGCGGCGCCGGCGCCGACCACGTCGATGACCTTGTCCATGGGCAAATCCAGCGCCTCGCCGAAGCGCAGGGCCTCGCAGACGGCCAGGTTGATGCCGGCGCACAAAACCTGATTGACGGCCTTGGTGGCCTGGCCGGAGCCGATGCTGCCCATGTGGGTAATGGTGTTGCCCATGGCGCGCAGCACCGGCCAGGCGCGCTCGAAATCGGCCTGTTCGCTGCCGACCATCATCGACAGGGTGCCTTTTTGCGCGCCTTCGGTGCCGCCGGATACCGGCGCGTCCATGAACGCCGCGCCCTGGCGCTGCACGCGCGCGGCCGCTTCCAGGGCAGTATCGCTGGCCACGGTAGAGCAATCGATCACAATGTGGTGTTCGTCGAGCGCAGCGACAAGCTGATCGACCACCGCGAGCAGGTCCTTATCGGCGCTGACGCAAATGATGATCGCCTCGCAGGCAGCGGCCAACTCTGAAAGTTCGGCAAAGGCCCTGGAGCCGTATTCGCTGGCAAAGCGCTCGGCTGTGGCGCTGGTGCGATTGTAGACACCGACGAGGAAATCGGCCTCATGCAAATTCGCCGCCATCGGATAGCCCATGCCACCGAGTCCAATAAATCCTGTTTGCATCGTCTGCCCCCGAATAAACTCAAGTGTTACCGCATCATACGACGCGGATGAACACAAGCCAACCAGTGCAGGGTGACAGCGCGCCGCTGTCATGACGCGTCGGCATCGGGCTCGCCGGGTGCGTTCGCTTCGCCTGCGGTTCCGGATGGTGTCGTCTCTGTTGCGGCCTTTGCCTCGCGCGGCGGCGGCAGGCGCATATCCAGGTCCGACTCGGGGCCGCGGTGCATATGCACATCGCGCTGCGGGTACGGAATGGTGATGCCGGCTTCCTTGAAAGCGGCAACTATGGCGCCGTACAGGCCACTGTTCACGTCCACCCAGTAATCCGCATTGTCCAGATAAACCCGCAGTTCGAAATTGAGCACGCCATCCTCGAAGCCGCGGAACCAGACATAGGATTCGGGAAAGCGCAATA
This sequence comes from Salinisphaeraceae bacterium, assembly GCA_035301185.1. Classification (GTDB taxonomy): domain Bacteria; phylum Pseudomonadota; class Gammaproteobacteria; order Nevskiales; family Salinisphaeraceae; genus DATGUT01. Next base: position 4,567 of record DATGUT010000117.1, on the reverse strand, counting down.
CATGGCGCTGCCTGCCGGCGCATTGCAGCAGCACATCCTCCACTTCGGCCGGGTCTGCGCCCTGGGCCACCTGCACCGGCAGGATCTGGCGCACCATGTTGCTGCGATGAGTCCAGTTGGTGACCTGGTTGGCGATCAACTCCGAATTGGGCACGAAGATGGACGTGCGGTTGAAGGTTTCGATCTCGGTGGAACGCACCGAAATTCGCTTCACTATGCCGTGCTCGTTGCCGAGCTGGATCCAGTCGCCGATCTTGATCGGGCGCTCGATCAGCAACACGATGCCGGCGGCAAAGTTCTGCACCACGTTTTGCAGGCCGAAACCGACGCCAAACGACAGCGCGCCGGCAATCAGCGCCAGATTGGAGAAGTTGATCCCCAATGCACCAACGGCAAGCACCAGAGCAATGGCCACACCGACATAAGTGGTGCCGGCGGCAATGGAGTCACGCGCACCGGTATCAAGCCGCGTATTGGGCAATACGCGGTTTGCCATCCAGCGTCGCACCAGATTGGTGGCCACAATCCCCAGCACCAGCACCAGCAGTGCAGCCAGAATGCCCAACGGCGCAATGGTGATGTTGCCGATGGTCATGCCGGACAGCAGGGTCCGCGTCCACAGCCCGATTGTGGTCAGTGGTACGCCATAAGCCAGCAGCAACAAGTACAGCGTGGGCACCAGCAGCAGGATATCGATGCCAAGGCCGGCCCAATAAGATGTGATGCTGACCCGTTTGTCGCCGTCTTCGCCGGCGCCGCGGCGCCCGCTTCTGCGCCGGCGGCGCCGATGGTGGCCGATCAGCAAATGCTCCAGCGCTTCGTGCAATGCCAGCCGTACCAGCAGCATCACGCCAACCAGCGCGCCGGTGACGACCAGGCGCGATTGCAGGTGAAACGCCAGCCGCCCGTAGCCGGCGACAGCCAGCAGCGGTGTCAGCAAGACCAGCCAGCGGAGCACGCCGACCAGGCGAATCCAGCGCGGATCACGAACAGCACGCTGATCCGCCGTTTTGCTCGTGTCTTCGTCATCCAGAACCTCGGCGCGCTCTTGTGCAGAGCCCATTTCCTGCGAGGCAACAATGGACGAAGCCCAGTATTTCGGCGTCAGCAGCCACATGAGCGCCAGCGCCGTCACGATGCTCTGGATCAGGAAAAACACCGCCTCCAGCGATGGCGTGAGCTGCTGCGAATTCCAGGCCGTGGCCAGCAACACCGTGGCGATGGCCAGCAGCCCGAACACGGTGGCCAGCGCATGCAGCAGCATGGTGGTGTGGGCCGGCTCCACCGGCACCACCCGCCATTGCGCCATCTGCGGCGACAAGGCGGAACGGGACAGGCCATACACCAGCAGGAACGCGGAGATGGCACCGGCAACGGAATAAATCAGGTAGGCAAACAGCCCCATCAGCACGCCCATCCAGGCGAGTACCACGGTAATGACCAGGATAATGGCAACGGGAATAATTGAATTCGCCAGGCCATTGGCCGACGCCTTGAGAATGCGGCGCGCATAGGAGGGCTCGATTTCGTTCGGATTGCGCCCGAATTGTTTGAGGATGAAATGGCGGATCCCCCAGCCGATCAACAGCCCGGCCAGCGGCAGCAACAACAGCCACAGCAGCGATGTGCGGTGGTCCGCCTGTTCCTGGCGCGCCTCCCACCAGGAAATCGGCGAAGTCAGCAGCGACTTGGTGAAGTCGAGCGCCGCCTGCCCGGCCTCCCGCCACACGGCCAGCGTCACCGGCATCGGGCTGCGCTGCAGGATCTGGGCACGCACCCGCGCCCGCTTCCATGCGGCAATGGAGCTGAGCACATCCTCGGCCCGGGCCATGATCAGCTCGGTACGCGTGCTCTGGGCCCGCGCCTGCGCCAGGCGCTTGCCCAACTCCTGCCTCAGTTTGGCTATTTCCTCTTCTTCAGGCGGCTGATCTTCGCCTGGCGGTTCACCGAGCTTGTCCAGCTGCTTCTGCGCCGACTGCTGCCGCTGGTCGGCGTCGTCCTTGACCTCCTGCGCCTGCCGGATGATCTGCTTCATCTGCTCTTCCAGCGAGCTCACATTGGCATAGCGGAAATCCGCCTCCAGCGCGTTTTCGGCGTGGTCGAGCTGCTCCTGCCAGGCACTGAGCTGGGTCTTGAAGTCCAGGCTCGGGTGCTGTGCGCCAACGCCAGGCGCCAGCAGGAGCAAGGCCGCAAACAGCAGGATGGTCAGAATGTGCAATGGGCGCATGTGCAGCTTAGCCAGGGTCTTGTCGGAACGATCCATGAACGCCGCATGCGACCGCCCGCAATAGAAAAGATTCACGCCGTGCAGCAGACCGCACTCGGCACAGCAAACGCGCGCTGCCGGCAATGATCCTGTAAATTAATATTTTCTAGAATGGAATGTCGTCATCCAGATCATCATCAAAACCCGGATCATCCGCGGGCTGATTCTGGAACTGCTGCGACTGCTGCTGCCCCCGGGAAGCCTGCGGCGCGCCGCCAAACGGAGCGCTGCTGCCGCCGGAACCGCCGCCACGCGAGTCGAGCATTTGCATCTGGTTGGCAACGATTTCGGTGGTATATCGATCCTGGCCATCCTGGCCCTGCCATTTGCGCGTCTGCAACCGGCCCTCGACGTACACCTTGCTGCCCTTGCGCAGATACTCCCCCGCGATCTCGGCCAGGCGCGCGAAAAACACAATGCGGTGCCATTCGGTGCGCTCCTGCATCTCGCCGCTTTGCTTGTCGCGCCAACTATCCGAAGTGGCCAGGCGGATATTGGTCACCGCCGTGCCGCCGGCACTGTAACGCGTTTCCGGATCGGCGCCGAGATTGCCAATAAGAATGACTTTATTAATGCCTCTGGCCATGTATTGCTCCGCTTGTTCAGAATAGGTGGCGTGTGGGCGATATGCACAGAAGACTGAATTTTACGTCGCTTGCCCGGCAATTGCATCCGCCCCGGGCGCGGTGAAAGCCGCCAGCGCCGTTTCATCCAGCTTGCGCTTGTCGACCTTGAGATAAGCCACGCCTTCGTCGGCCACGATCACGGCCTCCACCACGCCGGCTATCGCCAGCAGCCGCTCGCTGAGATGCTTGCGCTGCGCCCGATCGCGTATTGGCGGAATGCGCACCAGGCGGCTGGCCAGATAGCGCGGCGCCGGCATGGTGCATGCAACCAGCAGCCAGCACAATGCCAGCACAGTCGTCAGTGCGAACACCGCAGCCTGCCCCTGGGCCGCAAACAGGCCCTGCACCCAGCCGCCCAGCGCGCCGCCGACGAAAATGCCAAGAAACTGAGCACTGGAATAAACCCCCATGGCGGTGCCCTTGCTGTCGGCCGGTGCCGCCTTCGAAATCAGCGACGGCAGACTGGCCTCGAGCAGGTTGAAGGCTGCAAAAAACACTAACAGGCCAATCGCAATCGCCCACAGGTTATTATGCCAGAACAGCAGCGACAGTTGGCCCAGGCCGACCAGGGCCACGGCGCCGATGAACACCGGCTTCATGCGGCGGTATTTCTCGCCAATGATGATGAATGGCAGCATCAGCACGAACGACAGCGCCAGAATCGGCAGATAAAACAGCCATTGCCCGCCGCTGAAACCGCCAGCCTGTTTCATGGCCAGCGGCAACGCCAGAAAGGTGGCGGTCAAAATGGCATGCTGGATGAAAATGCCGAAATCCAGGCGCAGCAGCTCGCCGTTGCTCAGTACCCGCTTGAACAATGCCGGCACCGCCTCGGTGTCGCGATGATGGCGGATGATGCTGGCCTGCGGCACGGTCGTATACAGCACCACGATTCCGGCCAGCGCCAGCAGCGCCGTCAGCCAAAAAATGCCCGGCACGCCAACCCAGCTGTTGAGCAGCGGCCCGGCCACCATGGCCAGCGCAAAAGACAGGCCGATGGTCGCGCCAATCAGCGCCATCGCCTTGGTGCGATTCTCCTCGCGCGTCAGGTCGGCGCCCAGGGCAAGAATGGTCGAACCGATGGCGCCGGCACCCTGCAGCGCCCGGCCGATGATCACCCCGTCAATGGAACCGGCACGCGCGGCAATCACGCTGCCAACGGCAAACAGCACCAGGCCGCCGGCGATCACCGGCTTGCGGCCGATGCGATCCGACAAGGTGCCGAATGGAATCTGCAGCAGCGCTTGCGCCAGGCCGTAGATGCCCAGCGCCAGCCCGATGCGCACCTCCGTCGCCCCCGCCAAGCCCTTCGCATACACCGAAAACACCGGATAAATCATGAACAGGCCCAGCATTCTGAGCGCAAAAATGGCCGCCAGCGACAGCGCCGCGCGGCCTTCGGTACGGCTGAGTTGCGTGCTTGACACAGTACAAAACAACAACAGGTGCGAATGAAGAACGCGATCATAACATGCGGGTTTCGGCCGCCCTGATGACTCCGATCAAACCGGGCTCAGGCGGCCACTCCAGCCATTTAGAGCCTTTTTCGTGTTTCTCGGTTCACACATTGCTGTCTAAAATGTGCTCAGGCAAGGCGCGAGGAGTGAAGTTTGGTCATTCCAAATGAACGACGAGCAACGCCGCATGAGTGCATTTTAGGCAGCAACCCTCTGGG